>JAICQW010000125.1 GCA_025937665.1 Nitrososphaeraceae archaeon
GTTCTGTGACAGGATGTTCTACCTGAAGGCGAGAGTTAACCTCTATGAAATAAAAGTTACCCTTTTCATCTCTTAAGAATTCAGCTGTCCCTGCATTAAGATAATCGACTGATTCTGCGGCTCTAACAGCTATCTCCCCTATCTTTGATCTGGTTTTCTTGTCCACAACAGAAGATGGTGAAAATTCTATTAATTTTTGATGACGTCTTTGGATCGAGCATTCTCGTTCAAATAGGTGTCTTCCGTTTCCGCTCGAATCCCTGGCAAGCTGAAACTCTATATGTCTTATACCCTGTAGGAATTTCTCAACATATAATCCAGATTTACCAAAGGCGGCTCTTGATTCAGCGGCTGCCATTTCAAATTCCTCTCTAAGTTTCTTCTCGTCATTTGCAAAACGAATACCCCTACCACCACCGCCGTATGCCGATTTAAGTAGAACTGGATATCCGGCTTCTTCAGCTATCTCAACTGCCTTATCAACTTCTTCTAATATATCATCGCTTCCTGGTATTGTTGGAACTTCTGCTTTTTTCATAATCTCTTTACATTTCATCTTGTCGCCCGTAAGCGCCATCGCCTCGCTTGTTGGACCAATAAAGATAATTCCATTTTCTTCACACTTTGCGGCGAATGTTTCATTTTCAGAAAGGAATCCATAACCTGGATGTATTGCTTCTGCACCGGCACTTACTGCGATTTCAATTATTCTATCAATGTTAAGATAGCTTTTGGTTGGTGCAGGAGGACCCAGATAGTATGCCTCATCAGCGCTCTTTACGTGCTTTGACCTCAAGTCTTCGTCAGAATAAAGAGCGATTGATTTGATCTTCATTTCCTTGCAAGCCCTTATTACCCTTAACGCTATCTCGCCCCTGTTTGCAATTAAAATGCTTGAAATTAATTTTCCCAATTCCTATTTCCCCTAAAGATTAATGTTACCATGTTTCCTTACCGGTCTTGATTCCCTCTTGTTTTGCAGTACATTCAGAGCTTTTACTATCATTATTCTAGTTTCAATCGGGTCGATAACAAGATCAATTATTCCTTTTTCTGCTGCGATGTAAGGATTCGCAAATTTTTGACGATACTCCTTTGCTAATTTCTTTTTGATTTCAATTGGGTTCTTGGAATTCTTGAGGTCTTTTCTGTGAACAATTGTAATGGCAGCCTCTGGACCCAATACTGCAATTTCAGCTGTGGGCCAAGCATAATTAATGTCTGCCCTCAGGTTCTTACTACCCATTGCAATATACGCTCCACCATAAGCTTTTCCAATTATACAAGTTACTTTGGGTACTGTTGCTTCACAGTAAGCATATAACAATTTACTACCATGTCGTATTATGCCATTATGTTCCTGATCTGTTCCTGGCAAATACCCTGGTGTATCTACTAGAGTAACAATTGGGATATTGAAGCAATCGCAAAAGCGAATGAATCTAGCAGCTTTAGTTGAAGAATTGATATCTAGGGCGCCAGCAAGATACATAGGTTGATTAGCGATTATTCCAATTGTTTTACCATCAATCCTAGCAAAACCGACCAGAATATTTTCGGCGAAATGTTCATGTACTTCAAGGAAATCACCCTTGTCAACAAGCAGCTTGATGATTTGCTTCATGTCATATTGTTCATAAGGATTTTCCGGCAGTATTTTAGAAAAATCGGGTTCCAGTCTATTAGGATCGTCTTGGGCCTCGATCACTGGTGAGACTTCAAGATTATTTTGAGGGATAAACGAAATCAATTTTTTTATTTTGTCCATGCATTCATACTCATTTTCTGCAACAAAATGAGCCACACCAGATTTAGTTGAATGAGTTCTTGCCCCACCAAGATCTTCGAAGGACACCTCCTGACTAAGAACTTCTTTCACTACTTCAGGACCTGTTACAAACATTTGACCAATATTTTCAACCATTATAACAAAATCTGTCATGGCCGGTGAATATACTGCCCCTCCAGCGCATGGACCAATACTTGCAGTTATTTGTGGTATAACACCAGAAGCCATAGTATTTCTGAAAAATATATCACCATAACCATCGAGACTCATTACACCTTCCTGTATTCTTGCTCCTCCAGAATCCAGGATGCCGATGAGCGGTGCACCTACCTTGATAGCATGATCCATTAGCTTTACGATTTTCTTTCCAGCCATTTCACCCAAGGATCCACCTAGAATTGTAAAATCATATGCATATACAAACACCTGTCTTCCGTTGACTGTGCCAAAACCCGTAATGACACCATCACCATAGTATTTGGTTGCATCATTATCGTTTGATCTATGAACTACATACTTGTCTATTTCGATGAAAGAATTACTGTCAAGAAGTAAATCCAGCCTTTCTCTTGCAGTTAATTTTCCCTTTGTGTGTTGAGCTTCAATTCTTTCTTGGCCCCCTCCTAACTCTGCTTTTTTTTTCATTTCATGCAGACGGTTTATCTTTTCATCATGCATAACAATTTTAAACAGCATATATTCGCATATAAATTCATTATAGCTAACGTAGTTCTACCTAACTAGAAAAGGCATATTTTGTCCAATAAAATCATTGAATGACGGACTATGGATATCTTATTCTCTTAAACCAGCCCTTCCGCCTTTCGCTCGTCGGAAGTAATTCATGCCTAGATTATAATTATCATACAGAGACTCTAATGTTTCTATCTCTGATAATAAAGATTCAAGTTCAGTTTTTGAAACGTTGGGATCATTTTTCAATTTATCATATCTTTCAGTCTTTTCGGTAAGGAGTTTTCCAACGTTCTGTTCGTATTCGCTAGACATGAGGCTTAGAGACTTTTTGGGAGTTTAATGTTTTTCTATTCTATTTTATCCTAGAATTATTTAAACAGCCAATATGCCAAGTATTATTTTTGAAATTTATCAAGACTTGTCACCTCCTGCTACCAGTCGTAGTCATTCCAGTCCAACTTGTCAGCTTCTAACTGCCATCAGCGTTCATTTTCGGCAGGTCTTGATATTTCCCTCACCAGCACATCAGCTTCTTTTTCTGATGCAATGGTACTTCTAATCAAGTCCTCATATTGGTCTGTGCCTGATAGGACTTGCCTAAGAGGTTCAAAGTAAAAGGAGCCAAAAGTGCTTCTGGAAGTATGGAAATACTGTGCCAGAATTCGTAATGTCTTTTTCAGGCCCTGAGCCCTTGATAAAATTCCCATATTTTCAAAACCAATACTATATCTATTATATCGAATAAACTTATTTCGTGACACCTCAAATAATGATTTAGTTAGTATAAGTGGAAAATATCTCAATATCTTCCAGTTTCTCAGTACAAGAGATCTCCCCAAGATCACATCCAATTCTGAGAGTTTGTCTAAGAGCACGGCAATGGTTGGGATATCAATCTTTGACATGACAATGCTTGAGAAAAAAGCAGCAAGTATGTCTTTCCGTCTATCTTCAGAAGACTGACCAAACCTAGGATCGGAATAAGAAATATCTGCCCTTTGAACTAGGTCCAATGCTTCTCCAAAAGTCTTGACAGAAAAGAATTGTCCTATCATATTTTCGATATCAATATCAACTACTGGATTTTTGATCGTTGTGTAGCCTGCCTTCATGGCCTGTGTTGCATTCAAGAGTGATCTAATATCACCAAAACTATTACGTACTACGGTAATCCTGTTCTCATCATTCATTGAGGCGTTTTGAAGTCTCAAAATCTTGTCTAAATAAAGCATAGAAAGTCTTGGAGGGATAGGAGAGAATGTGACTGTTTTTGAAACTTTGGAAATCTTCTTTATCGCCTCGTTTGATTTATTTGCAGCCATAATTACCCTTATCGAAGGTTCTTTGAATAAATCTATCAAGAAATCAAGTCCACCCGAGTCTTCCCTTTTTGAAATGCCGTCTATTTCGTCCAGAAAAAGTAGGTAGTTTTTTCCAGTTAGACTCGAATTTGAAAAAATAGGTGTAATGACTTGTTCAAGCAAGTTCTTATTTCGAGTATCACTTGCGTTCAGTTCAATCAGATCAATATCAAATTCTCGACATAATGCATGAACAAAGGATGTTTTACCAACACCCGGTGGCCCAACGAGTAACAGAGGTTTTGAACCATCGGACCATTTTACTATCCACTCTATTATTTTCTTCCGAGAGCTTTCATTGCCAACAAAATCGGATATTTTTGGGTGGATCAAAGAATCATCATTAGTTTAAGGAATGAAATACAATCATTTGGATTTTTTGATACTTATTGAGAGATTCTTTTGGAAATATGGAAACAAATCGCGACGCTTCATAACGTTGAACCAGTATTGATTATAGTGACTGACGCTCAGGAACAAAAATTTCAAAAATGGCTTTATAGACATCTCTTCTGGTAACATTTCAAGTGCAATCTTCGCTTCATCTAAATAGATTTCACTTTTACTCAATGTAAGTTCAAATGCCTTTTCAACATCATTTGTAACAATTGAGTAGTAAAGCGGCCATGAGGGAATTTTTATTCCTCCATTTGCTATAGCATCTTCCATTTCATTGCCGCATCCGACGCACTCAGCTGCCTTTGCCATCCCTAAATGAAAAATATCATTGAGAGGAGCCATATTAAATGCCATGTTACGACCAGCAGTACCCATGACGGCACGATACTTTTTATAACATCCAATCATATTTTCGTCGTTTATAGATTCGGGATTGAGTTTTAGCCTAGCGTCAATATACTGGCCAATCCTTGCATCTTTGAATCCATCTTCAAACGCCTTAAGTACAGAATCACCACCTGCCGAGATTTTTTCTCGCGCTATTTCAAGGATATATGGATTCATAAGTTTGTAATCATCCAAAAATTCGATATCTTCGTCAGCATCCATTATCCTATCCATTGGTTCACTTAGATCGATAGCAATAACATGTCCATCAACAATTGACGTCCTTACCTCTTTTGATACCGGTTCTTTATAGAAATCAGAGGCACTATCAATCAATGCTGAGAACACAGGGAAAGTCATTTTCACAAAATTAGAATTCAATATTCTCTGTACCCTATCTGCGAGTACGTCAGGTTTTGAAAGCCTTTCTCGTACCGAATCAATTTTTGAATCATCCAACGACAATTCATTAGATTCTATTTCGTCGACAAATTTTTTCATCGTCGCTTTCGGATTTGTATCTGAAATGAGTTTTTTATGCAATGATAATAGAAATCTTTTTGTAAACTCTGTAAACTCCCCTTCAGACTGGCGCCGATATTTACTATATTGTTTATATCCTTTTTCTTGTAATAACACTTGCTTTATTATTTTCTTACCAGAGTTAGTACTCCATAATGAAACTTTTGAAAAAATTTTACTTTCCTTGGCGCTCATTTACAATTCTTTCAGAATAATCCGTCGTTATTTAACTTTCAGAATTGGTGATTTATCTTGAAGTAAAGAATGAAAGTTGGAAAAATATTGGAATATCAGAAATGGTAAACCTGCCTACCTTGAAGACATGGCTA
>JAICQW010000237.1 GCA_025937665.1 Nitrososphaeraceae archaeon
ATGTCCCTTACTAGCACTGGCGACATTACTTGCTCAAACTCGTTCGCTAATGAAAATGACGTAGTTAGTAACGAACCAGGGGACGTCGAGATTTGTCACAGAGCACCAGGCAACCCAACACAAGAGGAAACAATGAGTCTCTCTCAAAATGCAGCAGATAGTCATCTAAATAACCATCCATTCGATACACTTGGCGCATGCCCGACAGATGACATCTTCGGACCATTACCGTGACCTACCATTTTTTTTCTTACAATGCATTTAGATTTTGGTTCGATACTGACTCCAAGCGCTCGGTGAATGGCTAAAAGGATTTACAGAACTTTGCGGTGAGTGCGGTGGCTAAATAATAATGAGTTTTGCCTCTGAATTTTAATAGTGGACAATGATAACATTCGTTCTCGTCTCAGCTCGTTTAGTCACAGGACTTGTTATTACATATAAAATAATGTGAATCGAAATTAATGTTTATTATCTAGGCAAAGAATTTGAGTTTCAGAATAAAAGAGGATAATAACAAGAAATGACCCTAAAGTGCAGTCATGTTAGCTGTTATGCAGATGCTAAATGGATAGCCGTTATTGATGAAAATACCAGAAGTGGAAAGTATCTAACAACTAGCGGTACGTATTATTATTGTGATAAACACAAGAATGTAGTAGCCAAGTCGAGATCTGCACATTTAGTGCAGTGGAATGGAGGAGAATAATATGAGTTACAGACAGTTTGTTTAATACATACCTTTAGAAGACCATAATGGAACTTATTGACAAGGCAAATCATGTAAACGACATAGTTGCCCTCTTGCCGTATGAAATTAATAAAACTTAATTATATTCAAACCCTTTTTAATCGGCTACATGAAGCTGTGTTCCGGTTTAGATAGGGAGGCCGTAGCTCTAGATGGCTGCTAACAAGAAAATTGTTAGTGTAGTAGATGACGATTTAAACACTACTGAGCTCTTTCAGATTGCTTTGTCTGAAAATATTGAGGGCATATCTGTTGTTTCTTTTAACGACCCTGTCATCGCTCTAGAACACTTTGCCGCTAACAAAGATGCGTACATACTGGTAATTTCCGATTTAAGAATGCCTGGTCTTAATGGATTGGAGCTCCTGAAAAAGGTAAAGAGCTCGAATCCTAAGGTGAGGACAATATTGATGAGCGCCTATAACTTCGATGAGGATTTAATATTTCTAAAATATATGGAAGAAGGAATAATAGATTCATCAATTGACAAACCTGTTACCATGAACAGGTTATACCAAAGAGTAAGAGACGAATTGAATGCATATGATGCTGTAAAATGATTTAGAATATTGAATATGAACATTTCACAGGATAAATAATCAATGTCCTTCATTCACACACAAAACGTTATCCGCGATTTCAGTATAGAGGGAATTGATAATAATGAATAAGAAACAGGCTGCAAATTGAAATAATCGCTTTATTTCAGTAGTGTCAGTGCGTCGGGATGCGTATCGTTAACAACTCGGATCCAGAGGTGAGGAACATGGCTGAATAAATTCATTGAAACCTCTATCCGCCAATGCCAAATTTATGTTAAATCTATCTCCAATCATCGATTGCATAGACTTCCTCAATATGATACCCTGAATCATTATTTTTAGTCATCATAACTCCTTGGAATTCAGTCCTGAATCCCATGGAAATCATCTTCCTATAGGCCGCCAAGTTACCTAGATTAACTCCAGCAACAAGTTTGGATAGTCCCTGAGATGCCGCAAAATGTTCACAGCACTCAATAAGGTCATTAAAATTATCAGATTCGGACCTGTTCCTACTTGCTGTAACCGAACCAAACTTAACATAGCATGAATTACTTCCAGCCTCGGTTTTTGGTCCACAGTGACATATGGCTAGACCTACCAACTTGTTACTTTTGTTATCAGTCAAGAGAATTGTATCTCCAAGTTTCTGATTTGCCACAGACAGTATTTCAATCTTGAGATCTAACCCATCATATATCGAATCTGTTAGAGAAGAACAGTTGTCAAGAACCTGTGATGTTTGCTCTTTTTGGATGTCAGAATATTTGGTCCAACTTATCTTCTCTTTGCTTTCTTTCTCTGCATACTCTGACTTGACAGGTTTTGACATAACTGCGGTAAGAAACCTAGGCCAAAAATCGTACTTTTGGTAAAGGTGGATATGTTTAGGACTGTGGGAGAAGGTGAAGAGTCCAATGTGTTTAGTTTTTAGGTCTTTAAAGATCGCCATTGTCTTATCTAACAAAAGTTTTGCAATGCCTTTGTCCCAGAGATCGGGATGGATTGTGAGTGGCCCAAATATTCCTACACTGCCCCAATTTGCGATAAAGTTTGATCCTACGAAATTTCCATCTACCTCAACAGCTAGTGACAACGAAGGATCCGCCCTAAATCGTGTACCGATATAATCTGCGTCTCCGTAGAAACTCATAGGGTCAGGTAATCCCAGAAATGTGCCAAAGGATAGTCTAAAAATAGTATCTGCTTCTTTTAGATCCTCTTCTCTTAAGAAACGAATAACTGGTTCCATTATTAATCTATGTAAAGTGATCTACTAAAATCTTGAGGAACTTGGGCTAATGAGAAGCGATAGGAAAAAGAATCTGATTGAAGACTGAAACCGTTGGGGTTCTGATTTTTCAGATCAAGTCGTGTCAAATTTCTCTCTAGTTTGTGACCAGGTAGAGAAACATAAGAATAAA
>JAICQW010000307.1 GCA_025937665.1 Nitrososphaeraceae archaeon
ATGACTGTAAACCAGATATTTTACGGGTTCGTTAGTGACCTCAGCTATTGCTTCGTTTATCTTTTCGCCTATACTGGGAGGTACGTCAACCACAATGACACCATCTCCCGTTACTAAAAACATACTATTATAGCCTGCTGAAGAAACTGCATACGCACCTCCTCCCATTGCCTGTAATTCATATCCCTTTTCGTTTGCCATTTGTGCGCGAATAACATTATTCTGATTTGTGGAACCAATTAATGAAACAGAAATCAAAAGGATACCGGCTACAAATAAGCCATTTATACATGCCTTGTTTACTGCTAATCTGGACCTCATCACTATTCTGATTAAGTCTAAAAGATAATAAAGTTTGTGAGAAAAGACAATTTGGGATTAGATTTGTTAATCTATTGCATCTCTAAAATGTGATAGCATACTGCATTGATAAAATATAGATTTGGATACGGCCAAAGCAGATTCTATTGTGCAATTAGAAAGGCATAAAGCTAAGTTCATCTTGATTATATGACATACATGAGCGTGAAAGTCCAGAACAAGATCAATTCAGCACCATTTCTGAAATTTATTCAATGTTGCCTTATTTTCTTTAATTTGGATAAACATTTGGTAAATGCCTATGTATGAAGTCGAATCACCATCTTTTCTTGAGATTCCTGCCTCGTTAGTAGAACAGATGTTACAGAAAACTAACGAAATTGGAGGGATACTGCAAAGCTCAATTCATGACATTAATCGAAAAAGACAGAAATATCGTCTACAACTGGAACAAACAGGATTACTAGATAATGATGTTAGATTTAGGAATATTGACCAATTAATTTCAGGTGGAGTGGACGGTGCATATGCTGTCGATCGTCTATTGGGAACGGATTTGCTTTTTGCTGCAGCTGTGGCAGTAAATGGAATGAACGAAGAAAATGGAAAGCGTATCCTCCCAAGTCATGATGTATTTGTCAATCCTGAAAAGCACAATCCTGAGAATATGATAGCAGCAAGAGCGATTATGGTAGAAATGGAAATCAAATTGGCTGCAAATGCCCAATATGATATAGTGTATCTAGATGGCTCTCTTACAACAGCACTAATCCATATGTACAAGGCTATCAGTTTCATTGAAACGCTCAATACAAAATCTTCAGAAAAAATTAAGGAAGATTTCAAAGATTTTTTAATTTCTTATAAGAAAATTTTGGAGTTTAAAGTCACGGAAAAATACTACCTTGGAATACCAAAATACACTTCCAGGAATGACATAGGTAAGAATCTTCATTGGCCGGAAAATTATGATGATAGAGCAATTCTCACTTTGATATTAGATCCTGGAGAATTTACGCGTCCAAAATTATTTACAAGTGAAGAAGGATGGCACATAAGATTACCTTACGAGGACGAGGAGCTAAAGATTTTGATGCAAGATGTAGTTTCGGGAATAAAAAACCTTTCAGTTATTTACTACAAACCACATTCTTGGTGTCCTGCACTAAGGATTGAAATGCCATTGGCAATTGCTCGAGATGAAAGGAGATTGAGTACAATTTTGTACAACATAAAAAATCAATGCCAGACCCCTTCTATAATGGAACCATTTCCACTTTATATGGCCGATAGGATAGCCAAGCATATGGCTCCAGCTATTCCCGCATATAAGCAAATAATAATGAAACAGATGACCGAACTATCGGATAATAATGAAAAGGATATATTTTTTATGATGCATTCATACAGAACTGATGGTGGATA
>JAICQW010000155.1 GCA_025937665.1 Nitrososphaeraceae archaeon
ACCTAACAACTCCAAACACCCAACCTAACCTAACAACTCCAAACACCCAACCTAACCTAACAACTCCAAACACCCAACCTAACCTAACAACTCCAAACACGGTAATATCCAACCAACAAACGGAACTAAGTAATCCTTCATCATCGATAACTGAGACAGTTAATGAAGTGTTATCTGGTTCAATAGATGGGATGATAGGAGATACTGTAGATATGTTAACTAGCAACACTGCAAACCCGGAGCAGACTGCTGATAAAAGCAGTCTTGAAGAGGAAATTCCTTCCAGTCTTACTTTAGGAAAAAATAACCAAACTATCGTACAAGACCTTCCCGTTGAGACAAAAGTACTTGGGAACGCCAGCCACAGTACTCAAAACATTAGCAATGTAATACAACCATCTAATCAAAGTGCTCTAGATTCTGTTGACCAAATAAAGCAGTCATTCCAAAAATCTATGTACAATTCCACAATTGCTCAGAGCTTTGACAATAATAGTTTTACCAAATTAGGGGATCAAAATACTTTTGATAATTTGATTTACAAAATGAAAAATATTTTAGATACTGATTTGTTCAAATAAGCATAAGATTCGTCCCATGGCAAACTATTTCTAATTATCCTTAGTCTTCGTTTTTCAGTTCATGTAATTATCATTTAACCGTGGATTAAGGTCAACCATTACAATATTAATATAAAACTTGCAAATTATGATATTTATATAATAATACTATTATATGTTATATTTTTAATCTGTTTAAAGTTATTTGAAAACCTTATATTCTTTATATATTTATGAGAAAACATGAAGCGTATTGAAGCGATAGTTCATAGTGAAAAAATTAACGAATTAAACGAAGAACTAAAGAAGATAGGAAATAGCGGAGCTACAATATATGATGCAAAGGGAAGAGGACATGGTGAAAAGCCTATGGTACAGTCAGGACGTGGAACAGGGAAATATACTTCAGAATTTTCTTCTAGGTCATGTTTATCTACGGTTGTGGATGATGGTGAAGTTGATAAAATAGTAAAGACAATATTGGATACAGTAAGTACTGGTTCTCCAGGTGACGGCAAGATCTTTATCTCGACAATTGCAGAGGCAATAGATATAGGAACTCAAAAAAGAGGAAACGGCGCTCTCGAATAATCTGACTCCTAAATAATTTTACAGTTTGTCTCTTTTTCAATGTCGTGATTCTATTGGAATCTATAATCGTGATTAAGTTCCGCTGTCAAATTTGTTTTTTTTAGTTACTGAGTTTCAATAAAGCAATGAAAAATAAAATAAACATATCACTTTTAAGTCAGATAACAAAAATATCTAAATATTAATGGCTATTGGCAGACAGATGAGACTTTCAAGAATTTTGAACGATGGAAAAATGCTTTGTATTCCAATGGACCATGGAATAACAAACGGTCCTATTCCTGGACTGGAGGATGTTTATGAGTTTATTTATCGATGTGAAAATTCTGGAGTTACAAGTGTTATCTTAAATAAAGGGATCATCAAGTCATTGCCTCGACCTCCAAAGGTAGGCATAATTGCCCATTTGTCTGCTAGTACGTCACTGGGACTCTCGCCAAACAAGAAGGTACAGATGGGTGGTGTCGAGGACGCAATAAGGTTAGGAGCTGATGGTATTTCAATCCACATTAATATAGGTGCTAAGGAAGAACCCGAGATGCTTCAAAAATTGGGGATAATTTCGGACAAATGCAACGAGTGGAATATTCCATTAATTGCAATGATGTATCCTAGAGGAGAAAACATCAAGAATCCATATGATGTAGAGATTGTATCACATGTCGCTAGGATAGGCGCAGAAGCAGGTGCTGATATCGTTAAGACGGTTTATACCGGAGACAGAGATTCGTTTAAGAAGGTTGTAAGAACATGTCCAGTACCTGTTGTTATTGCAGGTGGACCGAAAGCAACCACGGATGAAGATATATTGGAGATGTGTGATGGTGCTATGCAAGCTGGATCTATCGGTGTTACCTTTGGACGTAACATATTTCAACATAAAAATCCGCCAAATATACTCACTGCATTATCTAGAATTATATTTAACAAGGAAAAACCAAGAGAGGCATTAAAGAACATTGTCAGTTCAAAAGAATAAAGAATTTATTCTAAAACCGCTCGTAGAAAAAGAAAAACTGGATGATTTTTTATCCAAAGTGTCTAATGTTTCACTGATATATGGCGACCCTTCTGTTATCACAAGTAAGAGATTTAAAACAATATTTCATTCTGATAATGCGGATTTTGTAGTATGTAATACGCTCGACTTACTGCGTAAGAGTAAGAAGAATCTAACGAAAAGTGTAGGCTATATAAAAAAAATATCGAGTAACGACGATCTAGATGAAATAGTTCTTGCGTCTAAATATGGCGCAGACTTTGTCATAGTTGAGGCCACTGACTGGAAGATAATTCCACTGGAGAATCTTATCGCCAAACTTCAAAAAACGGGAACAAAAATTTACACTACCACAAAAAATTCGGAAGAAATTAGAACAATGTTCTCTGTTTTGGAACTTGGTGTTGATGGAGTTATTTTGGAAACAGATGATGTAAACCAAGTTGAGAATTCGCATGACTTGCTTGAGAATCCTAGTTTTAAGTTAGAATATGCAAAAATTTTAGAATTAAAGGATGTTGGAATGGGTGAAAGAGTATGCGTAGATACAGTATCGATGATGGACATGGGCGAGGGAATGCTTATAGGCAGTAGATCTAATTTCCTGTTTCTAGTACACAACGAATCAGTAGGTTCATCATTTACTTCGCCCAGGCCATTTAGAGTAAATGCGGGAGCCGTTTACTGTTATACTGCAATGTCTGATGGGACTACAAAATACTTATCTGAGCTTGAAGCAGGTGTTGAAATTCTCGTTGTTAGCAAGGACGGAACGAGCAGAAAATCGACTGTTGGGAGGTCCAAGATTGAATCCAGGCCGATGAAGCTAGTAAAGGCTCAGATTAATGATTCTAATGGGACAGTCATTTTGCAAAATGCTGAAACAATTAGGTTGATTACAAAGGACAATAAACTTGTATCAGTAACTGATCTAAAGGTTGGCGATGAGATCCTAGCTTGTACAAGGTCTTCTTCTGGAAGGCATTTTGGAATGCCAGTAGATGAATTTATCTTGGAAAAGTAACTAAATACATTTTCAGTAGTATCAAAAAGCTGACAAGACATTACCAATCCTACATGAAATTCAGCTATTTTGATGACGAGACCAGTACTAAGTAATTGCGGTGCAATACTCCCTATCTAGTCTTGAGACTGCCAGGACTCCGTAAATCTACCAGACTGAGAAGGTTATTCTTTGGATTCCTAATAGAATGAGACATACTGCCCTGAGTATTTATCTTCACTACAAGTTAATGTCAATTAATTTAATTTATCAGCATGTTTACTTTTTTTAAGTATGCGGGATATGGGCTGATTATAGAGCAAACATTATTCCAATGTTACTTGAATTTCATAATTCCGTTATACAGGGGGACTGCAGAAAAGTACTATCAGAGTTAACTGCAAACTATGTCCAACTTACAATTACTTCTCCTCCATATAGAAACGCTATTGACTATGAGGCACACGTTGAGAAAAATGGCAATTATCGCGGAAAAACGAAAAAAGAAACTGGAGAATATCTTGAGGAAATGGTCCAAATCTTTAATGAACACGTATATAGAGTAACTAAAGATGGAGGTTACTGTTGTATAGTAATAGGAAATGAAGTTGTAAACGGAACAATTATCCCACTACCACATATGTTACTCTCTAAACTAGTAGAACCCTTTGGAAATTGGAATCTGCATGAAGAGATTATATGGCACAAGGTTACGGGAGGTACTAATAGGTACGGATCATTTGTGATTAATCCATATCCTAAATATTTCAGAGCTAATATAATGCATGAATTCATCCTTGTTTTGAGAAAGGGAGATGTAAATAGCGGGAGAACAAATAGACACGACATACTTCCAGCAAAGCATGAAGAATTTACTAAGGAGATCGCAAATTCAATTTGGCATATTGCACCTGTTCCTCCAGGACATATCGAACATCCCTGTCCATTTCCTGAAGAGATTCCATATCGTCTCATGAAGCTCTATTCTTATGAAGGCGATCTAGTTCTTGATCCTTTCAACGGTAGCGGCCAAACAACCAAGGTTGCGCATAATTTTGGTAGGCGATACATCGGTATAGATTTAATGAACGAGTATGTATCATTGGCTAAACTGAGAATAGATAAAGAATCAATACACATAAGGCCAGATGCGTTGATAGCAAAATGGCAAAAAGTACGGTCACACTATCTCGCAAATTAGATTTTATCTGGTACCTTCTACTTGATTAGCGATTATCCACTGAGTAAAATTAAAGTCAAATAATTAGCACATACGAATGGCGGAGAACCACAATCAAACTGCCTGTATTGAGAGTATCATGATCTCATGCTTGAAAATTGGATGTTGTCTACTGTTTTTTAATTAATACTTAACATGAATTACAGCCTCACCTTTTATAGATTTTTTAAGCATTGGAGAATAACACATTGCATCATTCAGAATATCCCAAATTAGTTGTAATCTCCATTGTAGTATCCATTTTGCCGATATTATTCCTAATCCTACCAAGTTATACCAATGCCACTCTAGAAAATAATAATATCAATAT
>JAICQW010000017.1 GCA_025937665.1 Nitrososphaeraceae archaeon
ATACCAGATTGCAGAGTTCACAACAAATGTAATAGGGAACCCCAGGAAATGGGTCATAACAATCCCAGTTATAGTGCCACCTACGAGGAATGGAATTTGCCTTTTAACTGCAGATACGATACGGTTGTCCAAAGGAATACCAATACACTGACCAACAATCTTAATAATACTTAATGATGAAAGTAGACTCTTAACAAATAAAAAATCTATAATGTTACCGTCAATCATTAAATCTGATAAAGGACCATTTATCAGTAATGAATAAGATAGAAGATTGGCAGTCCTTAATCAATAAGCCGGTTCTTAGCGTCGACGAAAAAGAAATTGGAGTAGTGTCTGACGTACAGCCTCTTCACATCATAGTTAGTGCCGGACCCGTGACCCCAAATAAGTATAATATACCAAAAAACTTGATAAACAAATTTGAAAACGGCGTTGTATACCTAAGTTCAAGTCTAAAGGAAGTTTCAGATAATCATGAGTTTGAATGACCCATTTCCTTGAATTCATAATGATTATATGAAATATTTTACCATAGTTTACGATGACAAAGGAATTTCAAAACTCGGACGGAGACCCGGACAGTAGGGCGAATAAAATAAAGAAAAGGTACTACGAACTACTACAAGAATCAGCGATCTTATATCCAAAAGTTGACCAGAAATTATTGATAGACATTTTAAAATTTGAGACCACCTACAAGGACTGGGAAGGAAGTGTTATGCTAAAAATTGTATACCCTGCTGACCGCTTTGATATTGAGAAGAAAAAAGACTGGATTTATTCCCGTTATCAGCGTGTTCCCAGTGTTGAAGAAAAAAGAACCCTGCGTGTCAAATTGATTCGCATGTATCTTGGTGATCTTGAGAGACTTTTAATTGATGATCCTGATATAGAATATGTAACTGGCTCGGCAACTTTGGCACCCACCGACGCTTATGCTGCATAAGTTACCGCGGAGAGAACAGATATGATTAAGAATATTAGTAAAAACAAGGAATGAAACTCATTTTAGCATTGTATTCTTGATACATGCGTCGCATTTACTTTTTCAATTAAATTCCCTATCGTAATTACACTTTGTTGGCACACGTTAACAATCTACACAAGTTACATCGACAAAGAACATTAAGCCTATTTATTCCGCAATGCATGTCGCAAATTAGATATTTAACTAAGCAGTAAAAAGAAAATCTCTATAGTGAAAAAAGGATCGCTTGATACCGCTATTTGTAATTCTGATAGACATTATTTTAGTTGATTCAATTTTTTCATCACTTACGTTCACAAGTGTAGCGGAAATTCTTGTCCACATTTTTTACATTTAACTACTACTACCATAACGACGAAAAAACTAATTTCAATAAACATTCACATGGCTGAATTCTTAATGTAAACTTTAAATAAAATTCTAATATCTTTTACTTTACTGAATCAATTTTTCAAATGAGGAATTATCTAATTTATTAGGTATATACGCCCTCAAATGACTAAATTGACGAAGTAGCCCCGGTAGAGAGTGCACTACGAGATGTACATTTAATGTACGGCTATCAATGACTAGTTGTGGGTCAGAAACGGGGTACATTTGACTCCTTATACTAATTCTAATCTTTTTGTTTGTGGCCTAAAATAAGGCGTGTACGAACAATAAAGGAAAGTTTTTTGCAGATTAATTCTTAATTTCATTAACAAAATCTAAAATCAATGATTTTGCCTTATCAGACACATTAAATTGATCTAAGATTGTATTGGGGTTTTTGAAGAGCTTTATTCTAAACTCAGGATCAGTATGTGCCCTACGAACAATGTCATTTATTGCTTTTAGATCGCTATCGCTATATTGCAAGCTACCCAGTTATACTTTTCACACATATTTCAAATTTTAGAAAAATTGATATTGATACCAAATTATTCAAATCATCTATGGAACTTGAGCCAATACTGCTCAGAAGCCAGAAGAAATTAAAGGGAAAAGTAACATCAAGAACGAAAACTGTACAAGAAACCCTTGATGCTATTCTTCCGGTTTCAAGCAATATTGGAGTAACAAGACTTGCGGACATTACAGACATGGACATTCTTCGCATACCAAATTTTTCAGCCGTTCTACCCGGAACCGAGGATTACATTTGGGTATACAGTGGAAAAGGAGCTACAAAATTGGATGCAAAGGCAAGTGCCTTAATGGAAAGCATTGAAAGATATTGTTCACTGCCATCTGGCAATCAAAATAGGGTGATTCAAACATCTTATAAAGAAGTTTCAAATCTTTCAAAGACACTACATCCTTCTGACGTAGTAGAACCAATGTTGTTTGAATATGATGAAGATATGATTTTGGATTTTCTACCCGGATATGATTTGATAAATAGCGAGCATATAATGGTCCCCGCTCCGCTGGCACTTTTTAGATATTCTCCCAAGCCACCTGCCGTTAATCCATTTGCATATCATCATACTAACGGTCTTGCTTCTGGCAACGTTTTAGAAGAAGCAATATGCCATTCGCTCTGTGAAGTTATTGAAAGAGATGCAACAAGCCTTGCGGAATTAAATGCAAGTGCACTGCCGTACAATAGACTCAGGACAATGATTAAGCATCTATCAGACAATGGAGTAAGTATAGATCCTATTCCTAGTACCGAATTTGTAGACGATGATACCAAATATCCTGATGTCGATATCTCAAATATTGATTTCAAGCCTATATCAAATTTAGTAACAAAATTTAATAATTCTAATATCCCGCTCATAGTTAAGGATATTACCTCGCCTATAGGTATACCAACTTTTAACGCAAGTAGTATTGAATGGATCACAGAAAATTACGGATATCTTGCTGAGGGACACGGAACTCATCCAGATGCAAGAATTGCATTATTGAGAGCAATTACAGAAGTATCTCAGACACGAGCTGCAAATATTCAGGGTGCAAGGGACGATCTCCGAAAAATCTCATACGGAAATAACAACAGTGATGAAAAAAAGACATGGCAATTTATGAAATCAAAAAACTCTGTCGAGTTTTCTAAGATAAAATCTTATGTAAACGACGACATTTTGGATGACATCAATCTTATACTTTCAAGGCTAAATTCAAATGGAATGAACCAGGTAATTGTAGTTGATCTCACAAATCCTCAAATAATGATTCCTGTAGTAAGAACAATAGTACCTGGATTGGAAACATTCAAAATCACAAAAGCTGTGATAGGAAAAAGAGGAAGGGAGTCTTTTAAAACATGAGCAAACCAATAGTCTATCTTGGACCTACATTAAGAAGAGAAGAAGCAGTCAAGATATTAGATGCTGATTATAGAGACCCCGCAAAAAAGGGAGATTTTTTGATGTTATCTCAGGATTCGGATGAAAAGAAATATGTTGGGTTTATAGATGGAGTTTTCCTGCATGACTATCCCCCACCGCCAATTGAGGTGTATCATCTTGCTACACGAAAAAATATTGAATTAATAGGCGCGTCCAGTTTGGGAGCATTAAGGGCCGTTGAGTTAGAAAAGTTTGGAATGAAAGGAATCGGCAAGATCTTTCAACTGTTTAAGAATGGTGTAATTAACGCTGATGATGAAGTCGCAGTAACGTTCGTGCGGGGAAGCAACATCCTGCAATCTGAGGCCATGATTGACATTCGTTTCAACTTGTTCTTGGCGTACAAAAAAGGGATAATAACTAATGAGACCAAGAAAGGATTTGCAAAGATTGCAAAGAGCATATATTTTCCATTTAGAAATTATGAAGATCTCATAAATTTAACTCAACAAAAGTACCCTTCGATTCATCATGAGCTTGAAAATTTTAGGAGCTACATATTGAAAAATAAGGATAGTCTTAAGGCTCGAGATGCCGTAAAACTTTTGAAATATCTAAAAGCAGTATCCGAATAAAAGTATCTTTATCATTTAGAAGATACTTGACTATTCGGCTGAAAGATCCCAGAAATTCGCGTCCTTGAATTCTTCTATTGGCTTGCCCAATTTTTTCCATTCTTTAAATGATCTTGAATACAATCTAATTTTTTTCACGCCTCCCATCCTCAATGCAAAGTAGGCTAGTCCTGACAGAGTTCCTACACTACCACAATAAGTGATAACCTCATCGTCCTTGGATATGCCTCTGTTTTCCATAAATCTCTTAATTTCTTGGGGGTCTCTAAGTATTGATTCACTCGTTCCTAACATGGTATACGGTAAATTAGTAGCTCCAGGAATATGCTCACTCAAGAAATTAAGTCGTTCTCTAGAATCTACGAGAATTTTGTTCTGCTCACTTTTTGCTTTTTCTACTTCATCATAATTGGCAAATATATCATTATTTACCCTAAGAGAATGCTTGGCTTTTGGAAATACATTGATTTTTTTCTCCGTTTCAAATCCATAACTTTTCCAATTGGCAAAAGTTGTTTCAAGCAAAGAGGTGTTAGCATGTCCTACATACTGAAATGTCCATGCAACCCTGGCAGCAAGTGCGCCAAATGTATCATCATATACAACTACAGGAGTCTTATCAGAAATTCCGGATTGTTCTAGCAATAGAACTATCTTTTCGGGGGTATCGTTGTCTAACACCCTGGCAAGGGGTATTGATATTGCCGTTTTGATATGTTCCTTTTTGTAGTCATCCTCCTTTCTGACATCCACAACTCTGACCGCATTTTTTCTAATCAAAGTTCTCAGAATATCTGCACTTGTTACTATATCCTGAAGATTGCTTGTTGAATGATTCCTTGATAAAATACTTTTACTCTTTTTTTCTTTTGTAGCATATTTCAAGCTGCGCATTCTCCTCTAGCAGTCTTTGCACTGAATTTCACATCGTTACCATAATCCATATACGCATCAGGATCATCCTGGGGACTCGGTAATGAGGTAGTTTCCATTAGGGCTGTTTTTATGTCATCCAGATTCTTTGCTGTTCTATTGGTATTGGGTACTCCTTTAATCAGTTTGCTTACCCACATTGCAAGTGACTCATTAGTGTTTCGTTCCTGTCTGTAAATATCAATTATTTTTATTATAGTGGATATGACTCTTTTTGCTGGGACACGCATTACCGATTTACCCAGCACCCCGTCTTCTCCATCCTTCCCACCAAACATCATCGTATACGTTGGGGTCATGGTTCCGTCTATCCTTGATGCTCCTCCGTAAAATCCTATTGTAGCAATTTCGTGTTGCCCACAAGAATTTGGACATCCACTTATCTTTATGGTTGAGTCTCTAAGGTCATCTTCAGTATCAAATCCAAGTTCAATGAATTTGGATTGGATCTCCTTTGCCAGTCTGTGAGAATTGGTAATTGCCAGGTTGCATGAAGTTGTGCCAGAACATCCAACAGCTGATGACATGGTCAGTGCACCTGGATTTGCAAGCCCCGTTTTGGCGAGTTCATTATAGAATTCTGGTAGATCCCTTGCTTTAACGAATCTTACGGCAAAATTTTGATTAGGAGTATTCCTTGCACAACCCTCGCCAGAATAAGTTTGAATAGTCTTTGCAAGGGACCGGAGCTGATTTGAAGTTATATCGCCGGCACCTAACGTAACGAACACCACAAAGTAACCATTCTGTTTTTGGGGAATCACATTGGAGTGAATCCATCTTTTATACGGATCACTATTGATGTCCACTTTTTCATTAATCAGCGGTAATTTCCTACCATTGGATAATTGCCTGATATTGGGACCTTCCGACTCTACTTTGTATCTATTTAGTGTTTCAAGTGAAATAGTCATTTCTACATTTGTTCTCTCTTTGATTACCAATTTCTGAAACTTTTCCCATCCCATTTCATTTACCAAATATCTCATTCTATTCCTAGCCATGTTTTCACGGTTCCCAAGTCTGTCAAACAATCTCACTGCAGCCATGCATGTTGATACGAGTCTTTCTTCAGGAGTAAATTCCTCTAACAAGTATCCTATGAATGAAGCGGCTCCTAGGCCACCACCGAGGTATATCTTGAATCCAATGGCTCCATCTTTTTTCATCGGGATCAGGCCGATATCAGCAATCCTTACCAATCCATGATTGGAGCAACATGCGAAATTGATCTTGAATTTCCTTGGTAGATTTTGGCAGACTGGATTTCTCAGAAAGAATCGGGCAGTTGCCATGGCATAAGGAGTTGAATCAAATGCCTCGTCTGGACACACGCCAGCAAAATGACTACACATGACATTCCTCACTGTATTACCACAAGCTTCTCTTGTTGTTAATCCTACTTCAACCAAGCCTCTCATAACTTCACTTACATCTTCAAGCTGCACCCAATGAAGCTGGATGTTTTGACGAGTCGAAACATGTGCAGAACCAATTGAAAAGGCTTCAGAAAGCGTCGCAATCTTTTGTAATTGTTCTGGAGTTACTTCTCCACTAGGTACTTTGATCCTAATCATGCTATAATTCTGCTGTAGGCGAGATCCATAAGCTCCATGTTGAAGTCGGAAACGTCTAAAGTCGTCCTCACTCATTTTTCCCCTCCTAAAGAGTTTTACATTTTGACCAAAAATCTCAGTTTCTTCTTCTTTCCCCCACCTTGGATTCGATTTCGGATAAAAATGCTTTTTATCAGGATAATTTAGAACTTCTTTTTTCAATACTATTCTAATTTCTTTTTCAAAACCATATATTTTTTATGGATATAACTATTTTTGGCATTTTAGATGGATTACTGGGGCAAATTATTACTCCCTTCAATCTTATCCCTATCCTCATTTATTAGAGTCAGTTCAAAGAAACCTGTAATATTTCAAGTTTGTGCAAAGTTTTAGAGCTCGAACTGATTGCAAATACTCGATAAATTAACATTTCAGAATTAGAGCAGAGCACAAACAGTGGATGGGGAGAGATTTGAACTCTCGACCACCTGTGTGTGAGACAGGTATCATAACCAGTCTAGACCACCCATCCCAAACTTGATTAATATTTTCCCAATTAATATCTTGATAAATTTCTACCAGGCCACAAAAAGATAAGAGTATCCTTTCATGTCCCTTCACTAAAACCTGTCAAGTAAGTCTCCTGCTCATCAGAAAGAGTATCTATGTTGATGTCCATCGATTCTAATTTTGCTCTTGCAATTTCCTGATCTTGTGTTCTATCAATATCGTATACTGCTGGAGAAAGCGATCCCTTCGATTGTATCAATTTCATAGCGGAAAGGAGTTGATTTGCAAAGCTCATGTCCATCACCTCTGAAGGATGTCCTTCCGCGGCGACTAGATTCACCAATCTTCCTTCTCCAATTAGGTATACTTTGTTTCCCTTGTTAAGTTCATATTCTGTTGTATTATCGTTGATCTGTTTTACCAACTTTGAGTTGGATTTAAGGGCATCAATAGAAATCTCGACATTGAAATGTCCTGCATTGGCCAGGATGCTTCTATCCTTCATCCGAAGAATATGTTCCTCTCGTATTACGTCCTTACACCCAGTTGTAGTAACAAATAGATCACCTGTCTCGGCGGCAGAAATCATCGGCAAGACAGAATAACCATCAAGTTTTGCCTTCAGTGCCGCGATGGGATCAATTTCAGTTATAATGACATTAGCACCATGACCAGCTGCTCTTCTTGCAACTCCTTTTCCCACATGTCCATATCCAGATACAACAACATTTTTGCCCGCAATCAGTATGTTAGTGGCTCTAATAATACCATCTAACGCAGATTGACCTGTACCATAAACATTGTCAAAATCGTGCTTTGTTTCAGCATCATTGACAGCCATTATTGGGTATTTTAGTTTTCCATTTTTTTCCATAGCTCTTAATCTGACTACTCCAGTAGTAGTTTCTTCCGTCCCTCCATAGACTTGGCTGATGTTTCCGACGGAATTATGCATTTCAACTGTCAGGTCTGCCCCATCATCAATTGTAACATTCGGACTTAATGCCATGGTTGCATGAATATCATCATAGTACTGTTCATTTGAAACACCTCTACTTGCAAATATTGATATTCCTTCTTCAACTAGTGCAGCCGCGACATCGTCTTGTGTACTTAAAGGATTACAACCACACCAACTTAGTTCCGCACCCAAATCGCGTAATGTACGAATTAGAACACCCGTTTCTTTCGTAACATGTAGACAGCCGGCAACCTTAACGCCATCTAAAGGACTATTGAGTTTAAATTTTTTTTTTAGATTAAATAACACTGGCATATGAACCTCTGCCCAATCAATCTTTTTCTTTCCCTCTGCAGCTAAACTAGGGTCTTTGATTCTGTATTTCATTTATCTGAGTGTTCTATTGCAGACATATTATTCTTGTTCACCTTAGATTAACATTTTCTGAAATTCGGGGCCTTGATTTGAGAATAGTGAAGGAAATTCATATGGCTATTATTATCGGAATAAACGCTCCTGTTGATGTTAAGCAATAAAGAGGATTTGAGCAACTAAAATTATAATAAATATGGGAATTAATTTATCAAGAAAAACATGAGAAGGCTCCAAATTGCGGTTATTGGATACAACCAAGATAAATCCAGTGAAAAAACAAATGAAATAGCATATCAGGTTGGAACAGAGATCGCAAAGGCAAACGCTGTGCTAATTTGTGGAGGACTGGGCGGCGTCATGGAAAATGCATGCAAAGGAGCAAAAGATCATGGAGGTATAACTGTGGGAATCATTCCACAGGAAGAGGCTAAGTTCGCCAACAAGTTTTGTGATGTTGTTATCGCAACTGGAATAGGGTATGCACGAGACTTTGTCGTGGCGACGTCCGCAGATGGAATTATCGCTGTGGGTGGAGGTGTAGGTACCCTGATAGAGCTATGCGTTGGATACATGTTAAAGAAAATTTTGGTAACAATACCTAGTAGCGGAGGAACTGCTGAAAACTTTGGTGGGAGATATCTTGATGATAGAAAAAGAGTGTTTATAGAAACATCACAAGACGCCCGCACAGCAGTCAAAATAATATCCGACTATTTTGGATCACAACAAGAATCATAGTGATGACACCAAAAATGGAAATAAAAATTAGGCTAGTTCGAAATAGTCATTAGGTAAGGATCGGGTGCATAAAATGATCCATTTTTTTTCTGCAGCTCATTCAGAGTTGATATTATTTTTCCAATTCCATTTTCCTCTCCAATCTCAAATAATTCCTTTTTAAGACCCATTCCTAATTTCAGGGCTTGTTCAACATCCTCTCTTGTGCACACCCCGTAGGAAATCAACCATGCAGCATTATTTATCGCGACTGATAAAATCCTAATAGGATCATACTGTTTTGCTTCCTCTTCAGATAATGACACTCTTTCATAATTCTTGTCTCCATAGGAATAGAATCCCTCTCCCGATTTTTTACCTAATTTCCCTGCTGAAAATAATTGTTCTATTCTAGGATGTGGGTTTACTACTTTTTTATCGCGAGAGTACATTTCAGTTGTGGCCTTGTGGATAACATCAAGTCCAGTATAATCAGCCAACTCGAATATGCCCATTGGGAGGTATAATTTGAACTTCACCGCTGAATCAATTTGAGTCATACTTTTTCCGTCATTTTCTAGGCAGTATGCAGCCTCATGAACTATCGGTATGAATATTCTATTTACAATAAACCCTGGAACATCCTTGTTACACAAAATAGGATTCTTTGACAATGATTTTACAAAATTTAATCCAAGATCGACAATGGATTTGTCTGTACTTGCTCCTGGAATAACCTCTACTAGTTTCATCAATTGTGGTGGATTAAAGAAGTGCAATCCTATGAATCTGTCCGGTCTACTGGTTAATTGAGATATTTCACTAATTGGTAAAGTACTCGTATTGGAAGAATAAATTGTCTTTTCTTGAGCAAATTGATCCACTTCAGAATAGACTTTTTCCTTTAGTTTGAGATCTTCGGGGACGGCCTCAATCAGCAAGTCAGCATCTTGCAAAGCTTCTTTCAATTCAACAATTGGTTTTATTCTGGCAAAAATTTTGTCAGATTCTTGTTTGTTTATCTTGTTTTTTTCTACCAGCTTATCTAATGACCATCTTATCTTATTCATTGCATTGTCCAGAAATTTTTGTTCTACGTCTCGCAATACCACGTCGTATCCATTCATCGCAGAAATCTGTGCTATACCATGACCCATTATTCCGGATCCTAACACTGTGATTTTATTAATCGGCGGCAACAGTGATATTCCCAAATTCATGATTTTTAATGTTGCGATTCTTTATGTTGAATCATCTAATAACCATAAACCGATCAGATTCTCGAAACTATTTTATTGATTATTGCATTTTATGAAGTAATTACAGTTGATTAGACCATTTGCGTTAATGCTGAATCAAGATGATCCAAAGAAATGTAGTGCGTTAAAATTGATTAGATTTGGCGCCGTTCTGCCCACCAATTCCATACGGCATAAAATGCTTGTGCTGAATCCTTTTGCTAACGAAGTTGTTTGCAAATCTGATAAGACTTTGGTAGATTCTATTTGTGTAATCGACTGTTCGTGGAACAAGGCAGATCACGTTTTGACTAACCATAAATTTCTGAGAAAAGGCATCCCAAGAAAAATACCTGCATTATTGGCAGGAAATCCAATAAATTATGCAAGACTTGGTAGACTATCAAGCGTTGAATCTCTTTCTGCGTGCTATTATGTTCTTGGCGAAAAGAATTTTGCATCGAGCTTACTTGAAAAATTCAAATGGGGACACACATTTCTAGAGTTAAATCATGATGCATTGGAAGACTATTCTTTTGCAGAAAACAGAAACGAAATAATGAGAATTGAAATGGACTACTTTGGAAGCTATATTCTAAACAAGGATTGAGTGCGTACATCCCGACAAAAGTTCAATGATTCATCTTTGACTAGATTGATAGTTTCTATATTTGGTATCCATCATGTATATGTGCAGGATAAATAAGATACTAGGAACATAAAAAAGGTCTACTATTCCTTACCTAGTAGTAACCACTCTATTATTTTGTCAAGATCATTGCTAGTAACTGTGACTCTTATGGGCCCAAGTGGTGACTCCTCATAGTTTTCGGCGAGTGAAATTACCCCTCCGTATGCCGCTTGTTTGTTCAAATAAAACCAGGTGACATTGCCTTTTCTATTCCAGTCCAAAAGTCTTCTAAGAACTCCCACCGAGGATCTTGATCTCACGCCAATTCGAATGTAATGTAATGACATAATTCCTTTACAAGTGGCTTCTACACGTCCATCTGTTACTACAGGAGTGCACCCATTGGCTACATTTAGTATACATTTTTTTACTTTTTCTGGATCTTCAGATGGATTTAGAATAGTTTCTACATTTAATTCAACATTCTCATCTTCAAGATCATCTTTCCACATCTAATATCATCACCCATACATTATTTGATCTTGTTTTCATCAATCCATTTTTGTACTGTACGAAGACTAAGCTCACACAGTTCTGATATTGAAATATCATTATTTGAAATAGTTTCATCTGCTAAGGCAATGGCATCGCTTATTCCTACCTCCATTTCGACCATGTCACGCTTGTCAAATTCATTTATGTTAGATGGTACATCAGAGCGTGCCCTTTCCCTAATATGTGAATATCTTGTAAGAATTGAACCATGAATTGCTAACAATTTGACTCGGCCAACACGTTTCAGAACTTGAAACTCTGTCATACTTCTAATTCCATCTACTATCACTACTGCAAACTCTTTGTCTTCATTTTTCATAGTCTTAATTTTATTTGCAATTAAATGTGCAATTGCTTCAGGCCCGTTTTTTTCTCTAAGTCTTATCATCAATTTCGCAAGGTTCTCACTGGTGGGTTCCAATCCATCATTTTGAGCAGCTTCTCTTACTACGTCACCCATTATCAAAAGTGGAATACCCTTCTGAGCTAAATAGTTAGCAACTGTAGTCTTTCCAGCTCCAGGCATTCCCGTTAAAGCTACAATTAGAATATCTTCGGACATGATAAATTCAAGAGACTACAATACTTCTCATAAACTAATGTATTAAGTTTAGCAAATTTTTTTCTGCTAGTTGTATATCTTCCGCTTTGATTGTCTTTCTTCCGGCATGTGTTGCTAACGCGACTGCTTGATCTGAAATTTTTGTAGCGATTGTTTCGAGTATCATTCTGAGTTGATCAGCTGCATCTTCACTAATTCTCTCTCCTCCAGATTTCTTTATGATTCTGTACATCCCAGCAAGTCCAAGTTCTGGATATTCTGTCATTCATCATAAAGTATTTGTAGATTGCATTAAAGTATTCTGTCAAAAAAATGAGAGTCTAAAATAAATTGTAACCTCTGTGTTTATGTTTTATTTACTAGAGTATTTCATACATCCAGTATTCGAATATTCCAGGATCAGCTCTGCAATTGGAAAGTTTCTTCCGCTTAATCTGTATGAAGACTTTTGAAAATCCGTATCAACTACAGAGTCCTATATCATGCAGTTGAATTGTTTATGAATCTAATAATTATAATCTGTCTAGTATTTGCCATGGTTTTACCAAATGTAATTGAACTTGACAAAGTAGCCGCAGAGACGGATATAGTAAACGCCGCGTCTCAACAGTTTATCTGGATTTAAATTATTATATCTCTCCAATTCCCTTCAAGATTCTTAATTTATTATTCTACATGATGCTCATAAACGAGTTTATCATAAAACCTAACTGACTTTACATTTACAAATTCCAACATGCCATATCTGGATAATTCCCTCCCAAATCCACTATGTTTGATACCTCCAAAAGGAACTCTAGGATCGGAGGCAACCATATTGTTTACTGTAACGATACCACACTCCAATTCGCTTGATAATTTCTGTGCCTTTTCCAAATCACGGGTCCAAATGCTGCCGCCAAGTCCAAAATCAGAATTGTTTGCTGCGTTTATTGCTTCAGCTTCATCTGCAACAACCATTATTGGGGCTACAGGACCGAAAGTCTCCTCTCTTGATACTCGCATTTTTGAATTGACATTTTTTATTACTGTGGGTTTATAGAAAGCCCCCGTGCTCCCTATTCTCTGGCCCCCGGTTAGTAACTCTCCACCCAGGCTTATTGCATCTTTTACCATTGAATCAATATTGTCCAGACTTTTCATGCTAGATAATGGTCCTATATCAGTGCTATCTGACAATGGATCTCCGACATTGAGGTTTTCTGCTTTTTGAACGAAAGATTCTATAAATTCATTCGCAATTTTCTTTGAAACAATGAATCTTTTTGAAGCAACACAGCTTTGACCGCAATTTAGAAATCTACCTTTGATTGCTCCAGACGCGGCTTTCTCGATATCAGCGTCTTCCAGGACAATAAAAGGATCGCTGCCACCAAGCTCTAAAACACATTTTTTTAGTCGTGATGTTGCACGTTGGGCCACTTTGGCCCCGATTTCAATACTTCCAGTAAAAGTAACCCCGTCAATGTTAGAATCAATGAGCATTTCTGCAATCTTTGAATTACCAATAAGAGTACTAAATACACCATCTTCAGCCCCACTTTTTGAAATAGTTTTTTCAATTTCTATTCCGCACTGCATTGTTGCACTGGCAGGTTTCAGAACAATTGTATTTCCAGCCATCAATGAGGGTGCTGCAAAGCGCAGGGCCTGCCAATATGGAAAATTCCAAGGCATAATACTTCCAATAACGCCCAAAGGTTGGAAGGTTATCATTGTCTTATTGGCATCACTGTTTAGTGATTCATTGTTGAGAAGAATATCCCCATTATATGAGTAAAATTCAACAGCCCAGGCACATTTTTCTATCTCTGAACGAGATTCCTTGATGGGTTTTCCCATCTCTTCAGATGCGATTCTAGCTAATCTTTCTTTATCTTTTCGTAATTGCTCTCCTAACCGGAGCAATATCATTGATCTCTTACGAATATCGCCTTTCCATTCTCTAAATGCTGTTCTTGATTTATCTACAATCTTGGTAACTTGTTCGTTTGTCATATTTTCAAATTCATGTATCACCCTATCGTTGGCAGGATTGACTGTTACAACGGTATTATCCATATATTAGATAATAAATCAACAAAGCATTAATATTCATATGCACTGCCAACTTCCTAACTAATGCAAATCTAATCAATATGCTTCGAAGAGACGTCAAAGTGAGCTTATTCAATTCTTACGTAAATCGATATTATTTCGTTGTATCCACGTTGACATGGCACATGTTACCAAATATAAGATTAATTAATTTCATACTAATATGTTTGAATTATATCAGTTTTTCATATCTGCAATGAAGATGTAAATATATTGAAAAATCTTAAATTTCGAGTGCTATGAGATCATCTTATGAAAATTGGTGTAATTGGAACTGGACTGATGGGATCTGCAATTGCTCATAGACTGATACAAAGAGGGTTTCAAGTATTCTTGTATAATAGGACCAGGGGAAGGGCCAGGGTACTGGTAAAAAAGGGTGCAATCCAAACGGAGCATCCCTCAGAACTGGGCAGAAAATGCAATTTTGTAATTATGAGTTTGACGGATGGCTATGCAGTAAAAGAAATTTTGTTTGGTGAAAATGGATTGATTAATAGTGAGAATTCAAAGTTATTAGTAGTTGACACCAGCACAGTATTGCCACAAGATTCTATTTACTGTGCCAACCTTATGAAACAAAAAGGCTACTCAATGATACAGGCTCCTATCATGGGGGGACCCGATCCTACGATGAAAGGAGATGTAATATCTATTGTTTCTGGTGATAAGAAATCCGTTGAAAAATCTAAAAGAATTCTAACAAGTTATAGCAAGAAAATATTCATTCTGGGTAGTAAGGATGGTGCAGCTAACTTTATCAAACTTGCACTAAATCTCAATATTGCATTAATAGCGATCTCATTGGCAGAATCAATAGTATTTGTAAAAAAATCAAAAATTGATCCTGCAATATTTCTTGAAATTCTAAATTCAACCTATTTTAAAACAGGTCTCAGTGAAATAAAAGGACCGAAAATGGTAAAGAATAATTTTGAACCAAAATTCTTTTTGAAAAATATGTTAAAGGACGTGCACTTGCTTAATGATTGCGCAAGGCAAAATGGGATCACTCTTTCGTTTGCGTCACTGGCTGAACAATATTTCCGCATCGCATCTAATAGAGGTTACTCAGAATTAGACTATACTGGAATATTGAAACTTTTTGGAGAATTTAATAACTTGGAATCGTATCGTTAGTCACAAACGTCAAGAAGATATATTAAATATTGACATGATTACACACGGAATTGATAGCAAATGTGAAGTAATGAATGACACAATACACTGCTCCTTTATACTCAAAATAAAATGCTCACTTGTATCTCTTGAGATGAATCATTAGGTTTTTATTCTGCTTAGAAGGAATTTTAAATGAGGTTTTTAAATTAGGTAAAAGAAAGGTACTAAGTGAATCTGATCTAAAGGAGTTAGTAATGCCTCAACAGGGCGAACTTCTCGGGCGTGTCATAAAATTAGTTGGTGGAGATAACATCATTGTGAAATGTACGGATGGTAAAGTCAGAACATGTAGAATCAGAGGAAAGATAAAGAGACGTATGTGGATAAGAGAACATGATGTTGTACTTATCGCACCATGGGATTTTCAAACTGAAAAAGCAGACATTGTGTGGAGATATATTTCTGCTCATGCTGAAAAGCTTCAAAAGGACGGAGCCCTAGAGGGAATTTAGAATAAGTTCAATTTTGTGGGTTATCATCTTCGGGATAATTCCCTATTATCTTACCATTAAAATCAAGCAAAATGATTTTTAACCTCAATTGAGATTGAGAATAATTAGTCAAATGATCGTGGACCTCTTTACACAGAATATTATAAAAAGAGTTTAATCCAAATTGATCAATCAATTCACTAACATGCCGCGCAGTATTCGCCGACATTATCTGCTTTACAAGCTCACTATTGGCACCACATTTACCTGCCAAAATTGCCAGAAAATTCATGTCGACATGAGATCCCTTTACATGAGTTTGTTTTATCCCCATTGCCATTTTTGTTAATTTACCAATGAACCCTACTACATATGCCTTCTTTATTTTCTTGATTGCACACTGTTTGACTCCAAATCCAATAAAATCTCCAATTTGAATATAAGCATGATCTGCAATTGAAGTTCCGTAAATGGCTCGTGCAAAGTCTTCGCTCCTCCCCCCAGTAGTCAGAATAACAGAATCAGAACCCATCGCTTTGGATACATCAATGCTCTGGCGAATTGAAGCCGCAAAGGACGCAGTAGAGTATGGGATTACTATCCCAGTTGTTCCTAAAATTGATATACCCCCCATTATGCCTAATCTAGGATTGTCAGTTTTTTTCGCAATTTCTTCTCCTTTTGGTACACTTATTATTACTGATAAGCCATAGCTCTTTTTCTTTTGTTGATTTAGTATTTCTTCAATTGCGCCATAAATCATCCTTAGTGGAGTAGGATTGATGGCAGCTTTACCAATTTCAAGTCCTAATCCTGGTTTAGTAACTCTGCCTACCCCAATTCCTCCATCAATAACTATCTTACTTGCCGGTTCCAAAATAGATACTGTTGAACAAACTTCCGCTCCATTAGTAACATCAGGATCATCTCCTCCATCCTTAATGACTGCAGCAGTAACCGATTTATCATTCTCTTGTCTTATCCAGGCGATGTCTATTGTTATTTGTTTATCCTTTGGTAGAGAAACGTTAACTTTTAATAGTTTTTCTCTGTTCACCAGAGCTGAAAGTGCTGCCTTAGTTGCTGCCGCAGCGCACGTACCAGTTGTATACCCAGTTCTAAGGGATTTTTTTTTGCCAACAGGTAAATCGCTTTCTTTAATATCGTCTGTACTTTGGAACATACATTCTCACTCTTTAAATAATTACTTTACCTCCGTCAATAATAAGAGTATTTCCAGTAGAGAAGGAAAAATTTTCACTTGCTATTGAAACAATACTCTTTGCAATTTCTTCAGGTCGACCTAATCTTTTCAGGGTATTTTCATTTTTTGCTTTTCGTAACTCACGTATTGAAAGGGATTTATGCATTGCCAGTGTATCAATATCTCCCAAGGCAACTGAATATGATCTAATATTGTATTGTCCGTATTCTAATGCTATATGTTTGGCCAAGCCAATCAATCCCGCCTTTGCTATAGAGTACGGCGAACCGCATGAATGTCCTGAAATGGCTGGAGTTGAGGCGATATTGATGATCACTCCTTTCCTTTTTTCCATCATGATTTTCAATACTTCCCTAGAAACTCGGAATGAGCCAATTAGATCAACTTGAAGTATATTCAACAATTCCGTGTCGGTTACATCATGTACTTTCTTAAACCAAATTTTTCTTTCAAATGGAAAACCGGCATTGTTTACCAATACATCAACAGTGTTAAAATCTTTTGAGATACGTTTGATAAATTGAACTATACTCTTAATTCTAATAACATCAAGTTCAATTCCATAACTGTTCTTGCCTATTATATTACAGGCCTTCTGCAACTTTGATTTCTTTCGAGATGTAATTATGACAGTTGCCCCATTTCTTGCTAATTCCCTTGCAATTTCTAATCCAAGTCCTCCCGTACCGCCAGTTACAATTCCTATTTTTCCATCAAGAGACAACGATCTTAGATTCATCAGTTGGATATTTTAATTGTTATCTATAAGATAACATAATAACTATAACATAATAACGTTTTAATTTAATATTATC
>JAICQW010000093.1 GCA_025937665.1 Nitrososphaeraceae archaeon
AAGTATGTGAATTCAAATGCGCAATGAGAATGATATTCACTAGTGGAAAATTGCTGTCTTTCGATTCCTTTTGAACTAATCTTTAATAATTCTCCGGGTTGGATATCTCCTAGAAGTTTACCACCAACAGTATCAATTGCACATGATTCTGAAGATATCATATAGGTATTGGTTTCTTCAATATGCCCCAACACCAATGGTCTGAATCCACGTGTATCGCGAACTGCATAAACAGAACCATCGTCAGTCAACAGGGTAAAGCAGAAAGATCCTATCATCTCTTCCTTCAACACGCGCATGGCCTGAATCATGTTATCATTTTTTTCGAGATGCATCATCAATCTTTGTGCTGCTAGTAACGTATCCGTCATAGTCTGTGGAGAAAATGTGCATCCCCCTACCATGTTGGACAATTCTTCAACATTTGCTATGGTGCCATTATGTGCAATGCAAAGATCTTTTATTTTTAATGGTTGTGCATTCTCCAAATTACTTTTTCCAAAAGTGGAGTATCTGACATGACCTATAGCAGCGTGAGAATTGAACTTTCTGACAATGCTTTTAAAATTTCTTGAAGCCGAAACCAATCCTAAGCTTTTATACGGAGGCTTTGATGGGACGGCAAATCCCCACGCTTCCTGACCCCTATGCTGTAATGCCCTCAAAGAATCAATTACATAAGGTATCACGTTATGGCCATTCAGTGAAAAAAAACCAATGACGCCACAATTCTCATGAACCATTAACTATCAATTCTCCCAGAAGGATTTAATTAAAACTTACTCCACATAAATTTGTGACTAGATCCCATCCATAGTGCTATTCATTGTGTCGTATCTATGGGCCAGCTCAAATATTGACATATTTATTACTTCTTTACCAGAATTGTGTATATTTAGAGTCATTGAAGAATCAGTATGCCCTATTTCGGAAAAACTGCATTTTCTGTTCTTTATGAACCTCTTAATCCTATCCGGGTTGCTACTCCCAATTATGAATCTCGAATGGGTTTCAGAAAAGAGTAAAAAGTCATCACGCTTGCACGTATTGGGGATTTTTTTCAAATCTACATTCATTCCTAAATCTCCAGAGATAGCCAGTTCAGCCAATGCTGTTCCAATTCCGCCTTTGGAACAATCATGCACGAAATCAATTAGACCATTTTCTATCAGATCTAATACAACTGATCTATTTTTTTTATCGGTTTTCAAATTAACCTTAGGGACTCTTCCATATTCTGGTCGGTCAATCAACTCAAAGTACTCAGAGCCACCTAATTCTTCTCTTGTTTGACCTAGAATGAACAACTTATTTCCTACATTTGGTATATTTTTAGTTATTTGATCTTGGCCTTTAATGAGACCAATAGTACCAATCACTGGTGACGGTTTAATAGGAGAATTTATTGTTTCATTATAAAAGCTTACTTTTCCCCCAACAACTGGAATTTTATTATACTTGCAAAAATCTATAATTGCCTTTATTGATTTTATAAAGGTCCAATAAATGAATGGATTCTCAGGACTTCCAAATTGCAGATGATCTATGATGCCAATGGGTTGTGCTCCCGTGCACACAACATTTCTACACGACTCAGACAAACATCCTAGCATTCCTTGATAAGGATCAAGATAGCAATGTTTGGAATTTCCATCTAATTTAATAGACACAAATTTGTTGTCATTTACTCTTATGACAGATGCATTAGCACCGGGTTTTATTACAGTCCTTAAACCCACTTCATGGTCATACTGTTGATAGACCCAATTCTTGTTACCAATATTAGGATTGCCTAGTAATCTAGACAAAATGTCATTGTAGTTTCCTATCTTTTCTACTCTGATTTTTGTTTTTAACTTGTCCAAATAGTTGGGTCTCTTTGATTTCCATTTAGCCAGAGGGGCGTTGACCATTAAATTACAAGACAAACTAGCTAGAGGGTTTCCATCATAAAGAATTTTAAGATTATCTTGACCACGTACTTTACCAATAATAGAATACGTAATACCATACTTGGTAAAAATTTCAGCGAATATTGACATTTTGCTTTTATTTATGATGTACATCATTCTTTCTTGGGATTCTGAAATCATGATTTCATTTGGAGTTATATCGGGTACTTTCGTATGTACGGCGGATAATTCGACTTCAAACCCTTTTTCAACTAGGTGAGATAGTTCAGACAGACAACATGACAATCCTCCTCCTCCTAGGTCCTTTGTAGCATTAATACAGTTTCTCTTCGTAGCTTCGATTGTAGCTTCGATCAATAATTTCTCCAAGAATGGATCAGGAATTTGAACAGCTGACCTATTTTCATCATCGTCTAGTGACTTTGAAGCAAAAGAGGCTCCCCGGATACCATCTTTTCCTGTGGGATTACCTGCTAGGACTATTAGGTCACCATCTTCTGCATGATTGGAAATGATTTGATCTTTTTTACCAAGTCCTATTGCAGCCACATCAACTAAACAATAGTCTTTAAATGAATTATCAAATTCAATATCTCCTCCAACGGTGGGTATTCCAATACAATTGCCATAATCAGCTATTCCTTTCACAACATTCCTAAACAACCACTTTGACTTTGACGTCTCCTTGACATTATCTAGCGAAGAGAATCTCAGAGCATCGAGCAGGGCTACAGGTCTTGTCCCCATCGAAATAATATCCCTTATGACTCCACCTACACCCGTAGCAGCGCCACCATAGGGCTCAACTGCAGATGGATGATTATGGCTTTCAATATGAACTGTGATAACATCATCATCTCCGATGTCTAGTACTCCCGCATCATATCCTGGTCCGACTATTACTCTTTTACCACGTGACGGTAATGATCTTACATACTTTCTTGATGACTTATATGAACAATGCTCTGACCATTCAGCATCAATCATATCAATTTCTAACAGATTGGGTTGCCTCCCTAGTTTTTTTAATAAGTAGATTTCTTCTGATTTAGTTAGCATTCTATATCATCAATTCAGTTTTTGATATGCGACAAGAAATTTTTTAATGAACGGAATATCAGACCTGCATTGCTTTTTGTTTGGTTGGGTGACAGAATTGGTTCAGATGCTCGTTCAGGATGTGGCATGAGGCCCATGACATTACCCTCCTTATTACATATGGCTGCAATCATTTCTGTAGAGCCATTTGGATTTTGATCTTTATATTTGAAAACAATCTGATTGTTTTGTTCCAGCTCAGGAATTTTATCATCACTTATGACAAATCGGCCTTCTCCATGCGCAATGGGGATAGTTATCTCATCCTTTAATCTGAACATGTTGGTAAACGGTGTGTTGACATTCAATACTTCCATTTTTAACCATTTGCACGAAAATTTTAGTTTGACGTTTTTTACTAAGGCGCCAGGTAATATCCCAGCTTCCACTAGGATTTGAAAACCATTGCAAATGCCAAGAATTGGTAAACCCTCATGCGCCTTTTTCTTTATTGTTTCTACTATCGGACTTTGAGCTGCTATTACACCTGCTCGCAGCCTATCTCCATATGAAAACCCTCCTGGTAAAATCAGTGCATCATATTCGTCGATTGATTCTTCTGTGTGCCAAACATATTGTGCATTTATTCCCATAACGTCATTTAGAACATGATGTACATCTCGATCACAGTTACTTCCTGGAAAAACTACTATTCCTGTCCTCACCTAGAATCTATCTTATTTGTTTCTTATTAGTAATTTTAATTTTTTTGTAAGGTGATACACGCATTCAAGGTTGCACCAAAATAATGTGGCCAGCTAAAGTGCAATTTTGACGCTACGGACTTAAGTTTTTATCTTGATGGTTATTTAGAATGAATATTGAACGACAGAGTTCAGGATATAATGACAAAAAATGTTATTTCAATCGATGAAGGAATCACTGCTCAGGAGGCAGCGAAAATCATGACTGAAAAACGAATAAGCTCTCTCATCGTTGAAAGAGAAAACGTTCCTGTCGGGATAATCACAGAAAAGGACTTTGTAAAGAAAATCTGTACAAAGGATCTAGTATCTTCCAAAGTTAAGGTAGACACAATAATGTCCAAGATACAGACGTATGCCAGCCCAGACACTCCTGTCGAAGTAGCTGTTCAGAGGATGGTCAATCATAAAATACGAAGGTTGCCAATACTTTCAGATGGGAAAGTGGTAGGTATCGTCACGGTTACTGATCTGGCAAAACAACTTAGGAGCATATTGCTCGTTGATGGTATATTGTCAGAGGAAACTTGAGTATTAAAGGAAAAGAAATATCCATCGGTAAAATATAATAGTTACAGAGTTCCTCTCTTCTAGGTATGAAAAAATTCCTTGCGTTTTCTATGGGCCTTATTTCATTTGTAATTCTTTTGCAAAATAATTTGTTATATGCTCTGCCTACATTAAAAGATCCCAATTTGCAGGTGGAATCATTTGTTACTGGCCTTGCATCTCCAACGAGTATGTTATTCTTAGATGAAAATAATATTATAGTTCTAGAGAAAGATGGAAATGTACGTTTAGTAAGTAATGGAATACTCCAAGGTCAACCATTGGTATCACTAGATGTAGATAATAAGAATGAACGGGGATTATTGGGCGTAGAAAGAGTTGGTGAAAATATATTTCTATATGCAACTGTTAAGGATGGTGAGGTAATAAATAGGATATACAAATATTCTTTGGGACCTGGAGCAGAACTGGCAAATGAAGAAGTGTTTATGGATCTTCCAGGAACTCCCGCAACTAATCATCAAGGAGGCAAATTAGCCGTAAGTAACGATGGATATCTTTATTCAGTAACTGGTGAACTACAAAGGAATGGAAAAGATCAAAATATAGTTAATGGCCCTGATCCAGATTTTAGTGGTGCAATCTTAAAGACAAACCCAAACGATGGTTCGCCTGCACCTAACAATCCTCTCCAAGGTAACAATCCCGAAGACCCCATTAATTGGTATTTGGCTTATGGAATAAGAAATAGTTTCGGGCTAGGAGTTGATCCAGTAACTGGAACTTTGTGGGATACGGAAAACGGTGAAAAATCACACGATGAAATAAACTTGGTGAGCCCGGGATTTAATAGTGGATGGAAACTTGTAATGGGCCCAATTTCAGATAGCGGAGTAGCAGAAAATGATTTGGTAAGCCTTCCAAATTCAAACTATAGGGATCCCATTCTGAGCTTTATAGATTCCTTCGGAATTACTGATATTGAATTCTTAAACTCAGATAAGCTAGGGGCCGAATATTCTAACAATGCGTTTGTAGGAGATCTCGGATATGGAAACCTGTATAGATTTGAGTTAAATGAAGACAGAACTGATTTTAATTTGGAGGCGCCAGGGTTAGATGATCGTGTCGTCGATAACGATGAAGAATTGGATTCTATATTATTTGGGCAAGGCTTTGCAGGCATAACTGACATAAAGACTGGACCAGATGGATTGCTGTATGTACTTTCCTTTGATGATGGTACAATATACCAAATAAGTTAAAAGTCTGGATAGTGCAACTAAGAGTCTAAAAAAGATACCAGATCATTTATCATGACTGTTACCAATTATCTACTATCAATTTGAAAGATTCTAATTCCCTGACCCGCAATAATAGCATTCAATATTCTCCTACCACTTTCGGATCTCTTGTCTATCTTGATTCTTGATTTCTTCCCTACCTGATTAGCGCAAATGAATTCATCATCAATATATAAATTTACTTTGTTACCAATAGTTTTTTCGTCTAAATTAATAACAACCCCGTTACCAGATTCATTTATATCAAAATTTATTTCCTTACCAAGAGTAGCTGTCTTCATCTCCACATCTATTCTCACACCTAGCATCTCTTCAAGTTCGTTTATGGTCGTGCCACCCTTTCCAATAATCCTAGGAATGGTATCTTTTTGCACCTTGATCTTGATTTTATTGTTCGAGATAATGGATATCTCTGGATTGGGATCAAATCGACGAATCACATCTCTTATTTTTGATTCGGCAAGTTTATAGATGTTGTTTTGATTTGCCTCAGTTTCTGGGTCAACTGGAACTATAACATTTTCTTCACCAAATGTATAAATTTCATATTCTGTTAGACCAGTGGAAAAATCCTTGACTTCAACAACCGGTCTGGCGAGATCTGCTTCTGTCATTTTATAGGGTACTTTGACTGTAAGCGAGATTTCATAAACCTTTTTTACCATTCCCGCATCCATAAAAATAATAGTGTCAAGGATTTGCGGTATCATGCCAAGTTCAATTCTTCCAATGAATCTTTGTACCGCATCCAAAGGTTTGCTTGCATGGATAACTCCAATCATCCCAACCCCCGCTAACTTCATGTCAGAAAAAACTTGGAAATCTCTATATCGCCTTATTTCATCAAATATGGTATAGTCAGGACGTACAAGTAACAAGATGTCAACTGCATTTTCAAAGCTTCCTTCAAGCGGCCCATATTGAGTTACCTCTTTAGGTACCTGTAAATCTCTAGGCGATTCAAACGTCTTTACAATCTTGTTTTGAGCAACATAAAATTCGGCTAGACTACTTGCCAGTGTACTCTTTCCAGATCCTGGGGGCCCTGCGATGATTACTCCTTCTACATCTGTTGTCAATCGAGCTAATAGTTTTTCACTCAGTCCATAATCTTCTAATGTCAACTTTGCTATTGGTTTCACAATCGTAATTTCTTGGCCGCTTGAAAATGGTTCCTTAGTTATTGCAATTCTGTATTTGCCTAACTGAATAACAGTAGCTCCATTCTTATTAATTTCCATAAATCCATTTTTTGACCGAGAATGTTCTAGAATTTCTTTAGTGATATCATAAATCTCTCCTGCTGATAATTTATTTTCTTCTAGTCGAACTAGCCTCAGGTTACCTGGTACTCCCTTTTTTGCAAATGGGTAAGTGTCTTCCTTTAGGTGAATACTCATAGTGTCATTATCAAAATATTTTTCAAATCGTAGTTCTAC
>JAICQW010000209.1 GCA_025937665.1 Nitrososphaeraceae archaeon
CAGAGCCAGTTGGCGAATTCAAGTGGATAAAAGAAAATTCTACTCTCTGCTCTATGTTACTTTGTTCGACCTTTGTCTGGCAATTCAATCATTATGGATATGAAAAGTGATTCAATCAACCTGGTTCTAATTTTTAGCAAGGTTTTTGACAAAGGCATATCAACCATATCTTGATAAAGATTGCCGGAAGTACATTCCATAACGCAGGATTATATTAAAAATCATGTATCTCCTAGAGATCAAAATTCGAAGAAGGGAGACAATGGAATAGTACTTGTAATTGGAGGTAGTAGTCTGTATCATGGTGCACCATTGCTAGCATCACTGAGTGCTCTACGTGCGGGCGCTGACTTGGTCTATACTGCTGTGCCTAAAATTATTGTTAACGCCATAAGATCTTATTCGCCGAATATTATTGCATTACCCCTGACAGATAGCTCACTCACAATGGGATCTGCAAATCGACTGATTAAAGGCCTACCAAAGATACCTCATACTGCAACTATAGGCATGGGAATGACCTTATCCAAAACTGAGGCCCTAAACTCACTTGTCAAAAAACTTCGGGAGAATGGAACAAAACTTGTACTTGATGCGTCAGCACTAATACCTCAAGTCCTATCAGAAATTACGGGAACTGATACAATAATAACACCACATCCCGGTGAATTTAAAAGAATTTTCAATGAAGATGTCGGTGGTAGTGAAAAAGACATCCAATCAATCGTTTCTAATATGGCGATAAAACACAAGATTACGATAATTCTCAAGGGGTGGTTGAATGTTATAGCTGATGAGACAGGAAAGATTGCAGCAATAAGAAGGGCTACCCCTGCTATGAACGTGGGAGGAACAGGTGATGTTCTTGCAGGCCTTGTTGCGGCTTTATATTCAAGGACAAATTCATCCTTTGATGCATCTGCAATGGCAGTTTATTTCAACGGAGTGGCTGCCACTATTGCGGCAGAAAAGGTGGGATATCACATGATGGCCACGGATTTAATTGAAAATATTCCTAATGCAATGAAGCCGTTTGACAAGATTACCCGCTAGAAACTCTCCAGTTTATTCCACAAGATGAACGATTCTGTTCTGTTTCACAATGATATTTATTTTCCTTTTGGAATTATATTGTTGTGAATCAAATCATGCCAATTCTGATCACATTGTTGCTAGTGATGTTTGCTGGAAAAGTTTTCTCTAATTTTGTCAACGCAGAAGAGAGACTTGAAATTTCTTCCGGATCTCCGTTTGTTGATTCGAACGGCAAGTTGAATATTATAGGAGTTGTAACAAATCTTGGAACAACATCTGAACGGGTAGTAGTAGGGATAGATGTACAGAAAAAAATTGACGATTCAAAAGCTACCTTGCAGGATATGACTTTCAGTAGAATTATTTATCCAGGAAAAGAGTCTCCATATAAATTCAAAATAGATGCTGACTATGATGTATTGGGCAAACCATATTTACTTCAGTCTGTCAATACAAATGAGCCTTATTATAATATCATTTTGCAAAAGTATTCTAATTTTCCTGTGGGCGAAAATAGGGAATTAGTTGGGACACTAAAGAATAATGGAAGCGTTGTGGTGCAAAATATTAGTGTATACGCATCAGTTCATGACAAGAATGGTACGCAAATTGATTCTATTCAATCTAATATTATACCCATACTAAAGCCAGGTGAGGTAAAAACATTTTCGGCCAGACCGGATAATATCATAGTACAAGATGCAAACTATTTTAGTTGTGCAGGTTTTGATCCAGATGCGCCAATTAACACTCTTGATTTAGGTAACGGAAAGTTTCTACCATATGGATTGGAGAGTGTTGCCAAAATAAGCAATTTTAGTTACGATAATTCAACTGACAGCATATCGTTCAATGCTGATCATTATAATCCTTTAGGAGGTATCGTTACTCTCAAGATACCACAATCAGACAACGATCAAATAATAACAATATTTTTAGATAATTTGGGATTGACAGATCAGCAGATTAACAAGAATGGCAAGACAATTACTACTAGTATTTTTATTCCTCCAAATGAACATTCCATTAGGGTTAGCGGAATTTTAAATCAGTCGTAATCCCTAAAATCATTTAGCCTAGAAAGGAGGGACTGACGCCATTTCTTATCAAAATGAGTATAACTATTTTTTCTCTTCACTTGTATTAGACGAAATATTCAACTTTGTCCCTAGTTTCAATATATACGGGGTTACAAAAGTTGTGACAATTGTAACAACCCCTAGGATAGGGAGAACATATGAAGAGACAGCACCAACATCCTGACCACCTTTTCCAACTATTAGTGACATTTCTCCTCTGGCCGATGACAAGCCAAGACCAGTTCTAACAGCAGTGGTTGTATCATATCCAGCTTTGATTAGGAATGGCGTAACAATCACCATTTTTGCGGTAAATGAAGTGACTATTAGGATCAGAGCTGGAATTATAAATAGTGGTATTTTTGATACATCCACAAGTGCACCCACTGATACGAAGAATAATGCCGCAAATACGTCACGAAGTGGAATTGTTATGACACGAGCTATTCCCGCACTATTTGATTCAGCTACTAGCACACCTGCCAAAAATGCACCAATTACGGGTGATAATCCAAGTTCTATTGCACCGAATGATAAACCAAACGCAAGACCCAAAATTACTATAATCAAGACTGAATAGTCTGTTTTTCTAGCAAGCTTATCTATAAGCGGTGGCAAGTACCGCGAACCTAAAATTAAAATTGCCGCAATGAAGCCCACTACTATTCCGACCGATAATATTACCTGAACAAATGATACTGCTGCAGTTAATGCAAGTGACTGTAGGATACCCAACATGGTAATAACTATAACATCTTCCACAATTAGTATACCCATTATTAGTACACTTGATTTTTCATTTATCATGTTCAACTCCTCTAGTATCTTTACTGTAACAACAGTACTAGTAACTGACATGGCAAGAGCTAAAAACATTGAGTCAAATTGTGAAAATCCCAGGGTTTGTCCTACGAAGAATGTAATTATTAGTGTTCCAAGAGATTCTGCAATACCTACAACCAATGATATTCTCCCGACAGATTTAAGTTTTGTAATAGGAAATTCAGTTCCGATTACAAATAATAAAATGATTATTCCAAGCTCAGCCAATGTATTGATCGTGCTTACATCATGAATCAAGCTAAATGGTGGAGTAAAGGGACCAATAACCATGCCCGCCAATAAGTACCC
>JAICQW010000265.1 GCA_025937665.1 Nitrososphaeraceae archaeon
AAGATCCGTATTTCAATTATAGTGGTCTTTTAGACCCATTAATTAGTAAATATTGTTACAAATTGTCAATTATAAAGGATCAAGTGAATTATGGGGACAATGTTATAGTATACGTTATGAATTTAGAGATTCGGAGTATATCTTCGGTAGACTTTGATATTAAAAAAAACTAGATAAGATTATTATGATAATCTTAATTAGTTTGTTGCCCTTTCTTTATTAATAGCAACTGATGGGCGGTTCGTATTTGTTCATCACCTATTCGAATTTACCCATCAGTGCTACATTATTATCATTAATTAAATTTTCGCTTTTAAAATCTCAGTTGAAATAGGCGATGTTATTTTTTGGACGATGAATTTTACCGCTAATTTAGTATGTGAGATTCCGCGCTATACTTTATTGGTCTTGGATGACATATTATCAGGTGAAAATTCTTTTACTGATCTTATAGTTTTACCTATGGGAGTATTTTCGTCAACAGTAACACATTGCAATTTTCAACATACTTTTGCAATAAGGTAAAGGGACAACTAGTGCTATTATAGCGAGTATCATCATCCCATCCAGCCTACAATATTTGCAAAGTTTAGTTTTAAACCTTCCATGAATAGGATATGGTTTGTCTTCTAATCAATTTAGAAGTTCTAATCAGACGCTATAACCTGATTTCCTGAGTTTACTTATCCTTGCTTCTTTTATGTGGTGGAAGCTAGCGTATACTATTATGATTGCAGTTATATCCAAAATAAGCATCCCTACTAAGTTACCTGAAAACAACAAGATACTCCCAAGTATAAAAAAAAGAATAGCAATGAAAAAGCCTACGTAGGTACCCACAGGCGTCCCTATAGCGTCTGCATTACCATACCGATCACGTACTATTTTTATACCCATTTACTATTTCCCCACTCGCGGATTTGTTCATATTATCACACGCTATTTCTTGAGGGAATACAAAAGTTTTTCGCAAGTAAATATTATTTTACCACTTTTCTAGCACAAACGTCAATATTATTGAAGTCGTTGGTATCGCAAGTGCCAAAATTGCGAAAATTTCGCCGATTCCTATAGTTTGATTTATTAAATGTCTAATTACTGAATGAAGAAAATTTAGAGAACCCCATTTTATCTTTCTCACTTTATTTCGAGTTCACCTTGTCCAATATCTTCCTCAATACTTCCTTACAATGTTCACAATATTTTAAGATTAAGTTTCTCAATTTATATTCAGAAACAGACCATTGTCATTTGAAACCGTCGATATTGCAAAAGTAAAATCGAGACTTTTAGAAACCCGATTTAACTTAGGCAATCGACATCAAAGCAAGAATAGCAAACAAACAACAATATCCGAATTTGTAAAATATTCAAAAAGGGAAGTAGGGACAGTTATAAGAAAGATGTTGCCCGACATATTCAAGCGGTAGATATGTCAAAAAAAATTTCCATCTGTTAATTCCAATAGGAAACGAAATAACAGATACCGATCTAATCCAAGAGATATTTTCACAGGCAATAAACGTAATCAGTTACCATACGGAGAAAACTAAACCAATATTCATTTTATTGTAAGAAAACAAGACATATAGTTCGAACTAAAGAAGGAAACCCGAGATACAAGAAATAAAACCTATAGTAAGGATTGAAAAAATGTGGATTAGACAGACTGTCTATATGTTTCTTGTTGATTCGAGTTAGCATTCTGGTCATTTAACGTATTTGGCTTCCTGTTCAATGCTTCTCTGTGATTTGGAGATTCGTTATCAGTATGCCTATTTGCAGCCTCTCTAGCAGCGTTTGCTTTTCTTTCTTCTTCAGTCAGATTGCTCGGATCATTTGTATTTTTACCCGTGTCTGTTGCCTCTCTTGCGGTTTCTTTAACACCTTCTGTAGTATCTTCGACTCCTGTAGTGTCATCAACTGCTTCCTTAACTCCCTGTGCAGTGCCTTCAACTATTTCTGCAGTCCCACCAACTACTTCCTTAACTCCATCTGCGGTTTCCTTAAGCCCTTTTTTACTTTATCAAAAGCGTTTTCTTCTTCAGTCATCATAAACTCCCTACGACAAGTTATTTAACGCTTGAAACGTGGCATGAACTTACATAAAATTCCTATTTCTGGTAACCCATCAATTTCCTTTCGCAATTTTTTTGTTGATCTTTACATACTTGGTAAAAGATCAGTCCAAAATTCATAAAAATCACTATCTAAAATATCGGATTCAACTTTAGAATCTTTCTTTTTTATTTCCTGTATCCTCTCATTCGTCTGAACTCAATAAGCCTGCAAATCTCAATATTAGGGATTTTCATTTTTTCTAAAACCCAATTGATTATTTCAATCCTTTTTTTGAACCTGTTC
>JAICQW010000185.1 GCA_025937665.1 Nitrososphaeraceae archaeon
AAGCAATACATGTATCGGTTTTTGTGATTCCAATGACAAGAAAAATAATTTTTTTATATCTTCGTAACCAATAATATTATCAAAGAGGTTATAATTCCCAGTAGATTTTTTTGAATTGACGTTAATGTTAGCACTCTTTTCAGTTACTTCATTCTTGATGGACACGACCTAACCAACATAAAGTATATTCTCAGTGATTATAGACATTCCTACAAAATGTTGATGTCTAATTACTGTAATTTAGTAGACGAAAATTTATTACTTGAGAGATAAACTATAACGAATGGATAAACTAACCGCCCAAACTTTAATTCAATACCATCCGATTTTCATCTTCAAACTTATGTAGACAAATAGAATATACTTGATTAGAACATAGAATTTATTTTTGGTAAACTTCCTCAATCTCAACATGCGATATCTAATAAATGACATACTTGCTAACTATTAGTACCTATTATTTACAATCCACTATTTAATTGATAACTACAGATAGCTCTATTGTTCAAACGTTAGAGGTTCAATAAGGACTTTTTATTAACAGGAGTAATTGTCTTGGTTATGACCGGCTCTCATCCTAACTAGGTAAATTATTATAGACATTATTAACCATCAAATCATTAATGCTTCGCAGCAAGAACCAAAAATACAAAATTAAGTCAGCGAACAGATCCAAGGACCTTTTGACAGTAAGATGGGAAAACAATCAAGTAGTAATGATTGATCAGACTAAATTGCCTGCTAAATTAGTTTATGTTAGGTATAGGAAATATGAGGACGTTGCTAGAGCTATAGAACGATTAGTTGTCAGAGGAGCTCCAGCTATAGGTGTTGCAGCTGCATTTGGAATGTCTCTAGCTGCGATTTCCAGTAAGGCAAAGAACAAAAAATCTTTGATTAAAGATCTAAAAACCGCATACGTCAGATTAAGATCAACAAGGCCTACAGCAGTTAATTTGGTATGGGCTTTGGATCAAATTATGAAAGTAGTTTATTCAAAAAATGATGATGTAGAAGAAATCAAAAAGTCAATTATTCTTTCCTCTCTTAATATGGCAACAGAGGATATTAGTATTAACAAGCAATTGGGTAAAAATGGAGCAAAAATGATCCATGATGATGATGTCATTCTTACTCATTGTAATGCAGGTTCACTTGCAACAGTTGCATATGGTACTGCATTGGGTGTACTTAGAGCGGCCACCGATATGGGTAAAAACATACGAGTTATTGCAACCGAAACAAGGCCCGTAATGCAAGGCTCTAGACTAACTGCATTTGAATTAAATCATTATGGGATAGACTTTAGCTTGATCCCCGATACTGCTGTAGGACATTTAATGTCTAGTGGTTTAATTAATCGAGTAATAGTAGGCGCAGATCGAGTTTTGAAATCTGGTCATGTCTACAACAAGATTGGTACCTATCAGGTTGCTGCACTCGCAAAAAGACACAACGTCCCTTTTTACGTGGCAGCACCCAGTTCAACGTTTGATTTAACAAGTAAGGTTAACGACGTGGTCATTGAAGAGAGGAACAAGAATGAATTGATGAAAATGGGCAATAAGTTATTGGCGCCAAAGGGAATCAAAGTGTTTAATCCTGCATTTGATGTTACCCCACCCGAATTGATAGCTGGAATAATAACTGAAAAGGGCGTTATTAAACCCCCATACGAAGAAACCATAGTCAAAAAAATTCAAACTGATAGATAAAGTATTTAATCTCTAAGGATATTTTTAATATGGATGTCGAAGAGTATTAGTCAAGAACAAGTATATTCTGTATTACGGAAATGTATGGATCCGGAGATTCCTGTTAATATTGTCGATTTGGGTTTGATATACGGTGTAAACGTAAATGAATCTAATGATGTAGATATAGAAATGACAATGACCACAAGGGGATGTCCTTTGCATGACACGTTGGTTAGTGATGTTAAACGATATATAGGAAAAATTGATGGAGTAGGGAACATTAATGTGTCTATTGTATGGGATCCCCCCTGGAATATAGAAAAAATGGAACCTTCAGTGAGAGAGAAGCTTGGTTTTGGAAAACCAAAATTAAGATTTCAAGTGGATTATGAAAAGTATCAGCCTATGATGAAAGGTAGAAAGGTTACACAGGAGGATGGTTCGCTAATTCTCGAGAATGAGAAAGAGCAGAAATTTATGGTAAACCAAGCAATAGTTGATTTTTGGAACAGTTGTGATGGAACAAAAACAATTACTCAATTAGCAGATCATTTTTCATCCAAACTAGGATTGCCTAGACAACAAGTTGAGCAAGAAGTAGTTCAACTAGTCCAGCAATTACTTGAATCTGAATTGTTAAGACCTCAACAATAAACATACAAACATTGTGTTTCAAGGATAGTATCATTTCTACAATATCTCCATGCCAGAGGGTAGTAGTAGAATTAGGAATAGGAGATGGGCGATTACTAGAAAAGGTGGTCAGGGATCGAAAAAGTACCCAAACATGCTACGTAGGTATAGAGATTGATGCAAAACAAATTCAAATCGCGCATGAAAGGTTGAGAGAAAAAAATGTCTCTCTTGTAAATGAATCTTTTGAAAAGGTAATTTCCTGTTTTCCTGATAATTATGTTGATGAGTTTATCTTTGTCCTCCCCCCACCAGAATATATCGACAAATCGATGGGGAGCCAGTGGTCTTCATTCTATCGGGAGATCTTCAAGAAAATGAAGGAAAATGGTTCTCTCACAATGGTAACAGAAATCATTAATAATTTGCTTGAGCCTGTAACTAATCGTGAATTTAAAATATGGAAGAATTGGTTAATGAGCAAATTCACTAGTTTAGGATTCATTATAAAGGAAACCCATGATGGTAGTCCCAGCTATTTTAGCTCCCGCTATTTGGAACAATTTAGAGGAGATACTTCGAGGATAAAGATGGTTACTCTTATTTTACTTAAACCTTATTCTATCTCGAGCTAGCCCACACATACTTTTTTATGTACTACTGTTATGTAGTAACATAATGTGATCGTTCATACAATCTCTTGAACAAAACATTGAATTGCAATTATTGTGTAGACATAGCACTGGATCCTGATGATTAAACCTCCTATTACAATAAGTACAAAAAGATTCTAGTTTGGTAATTTCATATTTAGAAAATGTATTTCCACAATTTCGTTTCTCCTTAAACCACCTTATATCCAAATTTTGTTTCTCAGCATAAGTTATAACAGTATCATATGCCTCATAGAAGCCCTGAGCAAAAAATTCTCGATAAGATATCTTAATTTTGTTTTTCCTGCAATCTGCGAATGATACAATCCATTTTTCGTATGGAATGGCATTTTTTTCATCTATGCTTGAAACGATTTCCCTTTCTCTTTTCTCATGTTTTTTCAATTAATACCAGAATATTCTATCCATCAAGATATATTTTTAATCCAACCTAACTATCCACTTTTGTTGGAACATACGAGTCAATATTGTGATCCTATATCAACACTTGAGAAGTTTATATGAACCCGTATTAAATAATAAAAGATTGGACAAGACATGCGCGTACTGCGGCAAGGATTTTGCTGGAGAAAGCTGGCCCCATGTAGAAGGAAACTCTAATCTAGGCGTTTTGAAGATTGAGAATTTTTGCTGTGAGGAGCATAGAATTTTATTTTTGGAGTCTATTTAGAATATTTTTGGTTTACTTTCCAAATACTTGACCAAGATTGTTCCGCATACTACCCAAGAGTCCCTTTCTACTTTCCTTTTTCTTGACGTGTTCGAAACACTTATCACATAAAGATCTCAGATTC
>JAICQW010000145.1 GCA_025937665.1 Nitrososphaeraceae archaeon
AGTATATCGAACTTGTAAATGGTAAGAGATATTCGTAAATAAAGTTCAACCTAAACTTAATTAGGAGAAATTGAAGCCACTCCACCAGACAGGTTTTCATTCAAGTTCCTTTCTGTTATGTAATCCACCATAAAGTCCTCTTTATCTTTACAATATTTCATGACATCGTAATGTTCATCACATTCCATCTTCATGGCTATTACTTCATTATCACATATTTCTAACATGGACTTAGTGGTATCAGATTCTGATGGTTCAACTGACATGACCATATTCATACTGCAGCCAGAATTGATAAGATCTGTCATATTTTCTATCTGAATGAGTTTCGACTCAAAATTTGGTGCATTTTTCAAGACTTCATAAATTTCTTTTACTTCTTCTTCAGTATTAAATTCAGGGTAGTTTTGATGAAAAGCATATAACCTATCTATATAGGAGTCCATCCCCATCATAGTGCAACTAATCACTACAAGCACAATAGATTGGATAATAAATCTCATTGCTGTTATATATGCATCTCTTCTTTTTTCATTATGTTTCTATTAAATAGGATTCTTCTATATTAATTCTTGCTTTCCATTTAGTACATAGTATGTACGACATACATAGAAAATAGATTGATACGCAGTTACAGTAAAATTATCATTTTCTTTATTAGACATTGGAGAGGCTGTACTATCATTTTGGAGACTAACATTTAAACATATTCATCCGATAAAATTTAAACATAAGAAATTCAAAAAGTATATGTTTTTGAAATAGGGCCCTATGATAATAGAATTAAGGATAGAACACCCTAAATTCTTGGGTGACAAGACAACTAGTAACGATAATCTTACTAAAAAGCAGTAATCTAGTAACTTCCTTACCCTTTATCGATTATTGTCACTAAAATCAATAGATAAAATGGTACGTTTTAGCAATCAAGTCTTACTTCAAATCTAAATATGCAATTAACTGCGCTCTGGCATATCCCTTCCCGATCTTTGTGATTTTAATTCTTACTCTATCATCAGGTTTAGTCCCTCTTACGAAAGTAATCAACCCTCTTATCCTTGTAACACCCGAATCACCATTGCTACTCATGTCCAGGATAATCACATCATATTCTTCTCCCATTCTTATGGGATATCGAAACGATGAATCATGCATTGATCTTTTTTTAGAGACAAATATGTCATTCCCTTCAATATTCTTATGCCCTTCATCTAAAGATCCATCTGCGATATCCAAACTTACATAGATCTACACGTCCAGCTATTTCAATATTAAAGATGGTATTTTTAGAACTAATAAAGTAGAAGGAATTGTTTTAGTTAAGACTAAACGTAGAAAACATCAAATCACTAATATCTGTAAACCATTTGTTAGAGCTCATCCATTGTAAATTTGTTATAACACATATTACATCTAAATTTCTCATTCCCGGGGTTACTTGATAGTACTTCTAGCTGACTCTTTGTCCTACATTTTGGACATTTACCATAAACAGTCTTTCGTGGAATGAAAATAATAGGATTACAACGAATATAAATATTCTACTATGTCAAATTGCAGAGTCGCATTTTACAAACGAGATCTTGAAAATGAATGTGGATGTGATAAGAAACTAGAAGGGTTACTTTCGATTTAAACGATCACGCACAAATGAATTACTTCATTATTTTTCTACCTAATGGAATAATCGGGTTTTATTAAATCTGCGATATCAACCCAACATCTAGCAATCTCATCCATAGTGTATATTATATTTATAATCTTCAGCACAGATTGGTAATTTTCTTCGAGCTTTATATAATCATTTTTTATGAATGTAGATATTGCATCAAATTTATTGAAGAGAGTTACTACATGAGAAGACTTTTCAGTATCCTTGGTGATGAATCCCGATATAGATTTTTCCTGCATCTCCAAAATCAAGTAATTTGCCTCGATGATTTTTTCATATTTTATTTCGTCAAGAAAACCTGATAATTGAGACGATAATCTCGAAATTAGATCTCCTGCATTTTCTAGATGATTCGCAGCAATTCTATAGTCCAATATGTCGATATTACTAAGATCCAGACTAGAAGCAAGTCTACGATCCATCATCGCGGTTCTAATCAATCGAACAATCAAAAAGTATTGTCTGTTTACTTCATCATCTCTTCCCCTAACAAGGAGACCTATTCCACTATCCCTTGTTTTCATGGCATTAACTATATCCTTATGCGTGCCACTGACAATGGAGCTCATTTGTTTTAATATTTTAGAAACGTTAAGAGAATGTGCATCTAATAGAAATTGAATGGTCATATTTAGGCCATCTTCATCTACAATTTCCAACCCAATCAAATTTCTCATCGCTTTTTTTATTATTTCGCGATCTTCAAAATCGATCTGAGTTCTTCCTACAATCTTTATGATATCATAACCTAACAAATACGCTCCATAAATCTGATTAATTAATTTGTCATGTGAAAGATCCAGTAGATGAATAGCTATTTCCTTGGCCTGGCTATTTCTATCGCCAACCGGAAATATTGTAATAGAGTTGTCATCATTATTTTCAATCGATAGAGTGTCTCCTTTTTTAAGACCAAGTGTTTTTATCCATTCAGCTGGTAATGACATAAGGATGCTGCTCCCAATTTTCTGCAGCCGCCTCTCATTTTGAAACATAATATATTTAAACGCATATTAATTAATTAAACATTATTCTTATATTTTTGGTAATATTATATTATGTTCCTGATGACTTTAGAAATATCTCCAACGATATCTATCGGAAAGGCGTACAGCCCGAGTCACATCACAGGCTTTTATAGTGAAATCAATGATGAATCGATTGTAAAACATGGCTCACTTGGAGCCGGAATTTCTATTAGCAAGGGAGTTACGACAGAAGTGAAACTCTATCCTCATGACACGAATAATGTTAAGATTAGTATCAATGGTATGATTTCTAAAGACGCAATAGTTTCAAAATTCGTAATAAATGATCTTCTAAAAAGGTCGAGAAAAAAGTACTTTGTAAAAGTAAATCACCAGGTTGATGTACCGATAGGTTATGGGCTCGGTACAAGTGGATCGGCAGCATTAAGTCTGTCATATGCGCTCAACCATGCTCTATCTTTGGGACTTTCAGATATCGAATCCGCTCAGATAGCCCATAAGGCAGAGATACATTGCAAGACGGGTTTGGGAACAATACTGTCCGAGTATCATGGAGGATTATGCTTTAGATTAAAAGGTGGTGCTCCAGGCATTGGGAAAACAAGAGTTCTAAAAATAAATAACTCCAAGGTTGCGATTTTCTGTTTTTCCCCTATTTTCACCCGATATTTCTTAGAAAGTATAGGAAGAATTTCAAATCATGAATGTATGAAAATGATGATGAAGATCCTGAAAACTAAAGAAATTGTAGATTTCCTAGATCTTTCTTATGATTTTTCACAATCATTGAAATTTGTAGACAAGACCTGTAATAACTTAATGGGCCGATTAGCACGGAGTGGCTTTCATAGTAGCACGGCCCTATTTGGACAGACCGTCTTTACAATCGTGAAAGAAAATGAGCTAGAAGAAATAAGAAAGATTTCAAGAAAATATCCTGCAACGTTATTTGTTTCTGATATTGAAAATGAAGGTGCTAGATTAATTACAAAGCATGATACATAGAATACCTCCTACACATCCCAGGGCAAAATCGCTCATCATAAGAGAAAAACTGGTTGAGGGATTCAGGAATGGAATTGTTGTTCCAGAAGGATTGATTGCTCATGGAAGAGGCGAGGCTTTTGATTATTTACTAGGAGAAAGGACTACAAAATATGCATATGAGGCTGAGAAAGTAGCAGTTTGTTTATTGTTGCTATCAAATAAGTCAATTATTTCTGTAAATGGTAACACTGCTGCTCTTTGTGCAAAAGATTTAGTTAACTTGAGTAATATTACTAAATCCAAGATTGAGGTAAATCTATTTCACAAGAGTTTGAGTAGATCCATAACAATTGCAAGGATGCTAAAAAAAGAAGACGCAAATGAGGTATTGGGATTGGACGCTAAATCAAGATCCACTTTACGGTATATTTCTAGTAATCGCAAATTTGTCGATAAGAATGGAATACTGAATTCTGATACTGTTTTTGTTGCACTTGAAGATGGTGATAGAACCGAAAGTTTAGTGAAAATGGGCAAGAAGGTGATTTCTATCGATCTTAATCCACTATCACGTACGGCAATAGCATCTAATGTAACTATAGTTGATAATATTGTACGTGCAATGCCAAATATGATAAAGATCTCAAAACAATTGGTTAATAGAGATAGATCCTACTTGTCACAACAAATTAAGAATTTTGATAACATGCAAAATATGCACAAATCGCTGATAACGATAAGGAGAGGAGTTTGAAATGTCCCTACAAAAAAAATCGAAGATTACAATTTCTGAAATTCTGAGTAAGAAAAAAAATAAAGAGAAAATAACCATGTTGACTTCGTATGATTATTGCTTGTCTCGCATATGCAATGAGACTGATTTGGACATGGTCTTGATAGGTGACAGTGCCGCAACTGTCATGATGGGATACAATTCGACAAGAAAAATAGGGATGGTCGAAATGTTGACATTTTGTAAAGGGGTAGTAAATGCTATAACGAGACAAGTTGTGGTTGCTGACATGCCATTTGGATCTTATCAAATGGGAAAGTCAGTTTCAATAAAAAATGCGTTAAAATTCTTAAGATGTGGTTGCGACGCCGTCAAGCTTGAAGGCGGCTTGGAAATTGTCAATATTGTCAAAAATTTGACTGACTTGGGCATTCCAGTAATGGGACATATAGGATTGAAACCCCAGACTACTCCACTTCATCACGGATATATTTCACAAGGGAAAACAGCAGAAGATGCACTTAAACTATTAAACGAAGCCAAGGTTTTAGAAGAAGTGGGAGTTTTTAGTATCGTTCTTGAAAAAGTTACCAGCGAAGTGGCGTCAGTGATTACAGAAAGC
>JAICQW010000159.1 GCA_025937665.1 Nitrososphaeraceae archaeon
CACCCATTAGATCAGCATCCCTCAAATCCGCATCCCTCAAATCCGCATCCCTCAAATCCGCATCCCTCAAATCCGCATCCCTCAAATCCGCATCCCTCATAGATAAAATCTTAAATTCATTGGCCCTTTTATCATTAAATTCATTAATCTTTCCACTTTGCAGTAACTTTATAGCTTCGTAGTTTATTGCTTTTCTATGTTTACTGGTTGGTTCTACAGATGTTTCTATAGCATGTCTATACATATTCCAATCCCGTACATTTGTTAAAGTATCTGAATTTTGAATTAGAAATTTCCATAAATCAGAGTCTGTTTTAAAATCCCGTAACACTTTCCACACTTTCATATCTCCCTCCTCATTTTTTCCTTCGTACAGGTCCAGACTCTTTAAGCGTGTTTCGTCATCCATTTTTAGATACTTATCCAATCCCTTAAAGAATAATTCATCTGATCTTACCAATATATTATAAAACTTGGTCCATCGTAAATGAATGGCTTGAATTATAAGTAATTCTTTTGCCTCAAAATTTTTCTTACCCGAAAAAATCAATTCTTTTGCCTCAAAATTTTTCTTACCCGAAAAAATTTCATGCGCTACAAAAAAGTTGTTCAAGAATCTTTTGATCTCTCTGGGATTATTGTCTATGGCTACTGAAATTAGATCTATATTTTTTTCTACTACATCCTTGAACTTATCATGGATCATCCCTTTTTTTATTAAATCTTTAACCAGATTAACAATATCCTGATTACTCCATTTGGGTAAAGTAATTGGTATTTGAATCAACTTCTTAATGTAATGCTCTCCATCAATACTCACTTTGTTATTTTCAATATTGCTAAACTTGATAATCATATCATGACTTATTCCAATGATGTAAACAAATCCCTCAATATCATGAAATATTCGTACGAGTTCTAAAATTTCAAGCGCTCTCTTGGGAGGACATTTATCTAAATCATCTACAAACACAATAATCCTGAATGCAGGATTATCCAGCCGGAGGTTTCTTAATTCTTTCTTGATCTCCTCCAAACCATCAAAGTAGACTGTATCTCTATCTAATTCTGCTATTAGTTGGATCTTTGAATTTAATTCCCTCTTAAAAGTATCAAGCATCTCATCTGAAATTTCATCCTCTTCTGAAGCGTACTTGGATATGATTGATGTAAGGATATCAGGAGTTTTCTTGAGATAATTTATTGCACTTATTTCCAACTTCTGTTTCAAAACTTGAAATTGTTTCTCTGCTGGTAACGCAAATGCAATGCTTTTTAACAATGAAACCAGCGGGAATTGTTCCTGTTTATAGCGCCACGGTTCAAGTCTTATTCTGATCAAATCATTATCAGTTTGAAGGACTTTGTCAACAGCATTAATCAAAGTGGTCTTTCCTGTTCCCCAATCGCCGAAAATCCCAATAGTAAATTTTGGATGTGAGTTTCTTACAATGTTGACTATAGCATTAGAATACAAATTGAAATCAAGAATTGGATCATTGGCAATGTCGTCTGTTAAGATTAACCCCCTTTGAAGTAGTTCATCCTCCGTGGACAAAATCACATCTTACTTTAAACTTGATTCATTTTTAAGTATTTGTTGCTAAGACATCCAGATTTTGCGTTAATAAGTTATTAATTAATGTCTAATTAGCTCCAAGTAAATGTCATGCGTTTTGGGGGACTGCATTAGCCACAGCTTGTCGTAATCTGTGTTTTTGTACTCTGTTTATTTATTCTTATTTCTGGATACCTCCATTTTACACATTGTTTTCAAATCTATTAATCATATATGAGAATTAAAAGATGAATACTTATTTAGAGATCATTAGTGTCCGTTTGTGCATTCCTCTGGATACTTTCCAAATTATATAATGATCCCTTAAAAGAGAGGTATTATTCAAGAGTAACATCGAAGCATTAAATTTCTCATAATTTTCATAAATGATTTCATAATTGTGCGCAGTAATTATTGAAGGGGATTTATTGAATGTCCTATAATACTATCCCCTTTCATGATAATGCAACACGGACACTTTTGTTCTATACAAACTGCAGCCTGTTCATGTTTACATACTGTACAAATACAGACCTGTTGTTGAATTTTCCCCAGCTGTTCCATTTCTTTCTTTTCTCTGCGAGATCTTTCGTCAGCATACAGCCATAGAAATACGACAGGTATTCCAATTGCAAAGAAAATGAGCATAGTACGTACAGGAACTTTCAGGACAAATAATGCAAGACCGAAAATCAATACTCCTATACCTAAAGTTGCAAGCCAGCGATTTGTGAGGTTATCCATATCCATTTTAATTCATCTTCTACCTAATGTAAGGACTTTCTCCCTCATCATTTTCAATATCTTTGTCTTTTTCATTCAAATTAATATCAGTTGAATCAATGTAAGTCTTTTTCTTTTTCCTACGCAGTCTTCTCACTTGTTCAAGTATCTCCCTCACCTGATCCTTAGAGATCATGGCGATTTTAGCATCACATTCTATGCCTTTTAAATCAAGCACCTGCTCTGTTAGTCTAATAATCTCTTCTCTGTCACTTTCTTCTTCATCGGTAAGCATGTTAGCGCTTTTGAATCGGAAAAAGGCAAATTCGCTCATCTAACAGTAATAATACAACAAACTTATTATTATTATATCATGATTGATTGGGCTTAAGACTGGAACTTGAACTATTATCATGTATTTTGGAATCTTACAAAAGATACTCCAATACTCCAAAAATTATTTTTATCTAATATAATGTCTGATTACTTTTTCCTCTTAATGGTTCCAAACATCCAGTTCCTCTTATAGGTTTCATCTGGTAAATCAAATCCTTTAAAAAGCTAAAATAACTTGGTAAATGTTGCTAAAAATTATAACATTACGTCAAGCCTTCTACGGGAGCAAATCCATGATAATATGGAATTTGACCCAATTCATCTTTTGGTGGAATTTCTACAACTGATATTAGATGCCCCTCCGGATCCTCAATAATTGCATGTTTTCCGAAAGATTCCTCGGTAATCCTCTTATGGAATTTGACCCCCTTTCCTTCGAGCTTTTTACAAACAGATTCCAGGTTATTGACATTGAATCCTACTAGCATATTTGAAAATCCTTTCTGTTTTATTCGCGCAGGATGTAATGCTAATACAGCACCTTGAGCTTCATTTTGAAATTCAACCCAATCTGATGACTGGTTTTTTATTTTAAGTTCAAGTATGTCCCTATAGAAGTTTATACTTTTTTCTAAATCCTCAACTAAAAGAATAGCAGCACCCAGTCGTTTGAACATTCAATTCTTCTTATTTCTTTACACTTAAATTTGATTCGGTTTGCAATTCTTCATTTTACAAATCTTGATATTTTATCACCAGCTTTCATCAAAAAGACCAAAATTGACCTGAATGGTATATAGTAAACAGCCGTTACAGTTATCAAAATTCTGATACTATTGCAAAAGGATATTGACAATCTATAATAGTCTGTAAGAAGAGGAACACCAAAGTGCTGAAAATAATATTTAAGAATGGTAATTAAAACAAATGGTTTATTGACCAAAAAGGACTCTGGAAATGGTATTATGTTATGTCGCAGTATCATTAGCATGTTTGGATATTGTGATCATTTTGTAAATGTAGTGGGTGATGCAGAAGAGCCAATTTGTGATTATCGTACATGTCGCCACAAACTTTCAGAACACTATCCATCAAGTCGTATCTGTAGGTGCTCTCACCCAAGTAATAAGGCGATTGGAATAAGACTTTTCACAACTGTTTAGAATACAATTCATCTGTAAATCAAACAACAAACCAACTATTAGTCAAGCTATGTTGTAAAACAAGTATGAATTTCACTTCAATCTGTTGATGACAGAATCAACCTTTTGATGAAGATTTTGTTCTTTATCCAATCTTTCATCAATATGCACAATTGAAATTATTCTCTTTATTCCTGACTATTTAACCGCCTCATGTGCAATATTTATTGCATTCAGAATGTCTACCATACTATTTGATTGAATTTGAGTTCCAAGTGGAGTAAGGGTTGCTCTCAGATCTTTGATCCCACTAATTGCGTCAAAAGCTAGTGCTATTTCCTTACTCATGCTTGTTCCTGAACGAGAGCCAACAGGAACGACTTATCTCTGCGGTAATCATTCTATAACTTATTCTAAGAAAAATTATTTAAGTACTCCTAATTATGAAGGGTCTTAATTGAAAAATGAGGTTTTTCTATTTTCATTACGAATGTTTGAATGGTGGAAGTCTGAGAGAGGAATTATTGTGTTTTATTTAGAACTAGATTATTTGTAATGGAATTAGATAGTGCAACAGTCTTGTTCAAATCAGTAAATAATACAACGGTAGTAATCGATTGAATAGTACTATTTGGTAAACTGGTAACAAATTGCTGAAAACCATTCTTATCAGCTTTGAATCCATTTGGAATTGACGTCGTTTTCATTAAAGTTCCATTAGCTGTATAAATTTTCATCGTCCCACTGATTTGTTTATCTACCGTGGCAGGATCTGTAACCGAATATGTGGTAGTTAACTTGATCACCTGGACGTTCTTGCCCAGTG
>JAICQW010000129.1 GCA_025937665.1 Nitrososphaeraceae archaeon
GTAACAATTGCTCCTGCTATGCACTCATAATTTAGTGATTCGATAAACTCTCGAATTTTGAGGGCTATTTCTTCCCTTTCGTGCATCAATCTATTGAATTAGGTACTAATTCAAACTTAATGAATCTTGTCTTAGAATCCCAATAAAATATCTACCTAGTTAGTTGACTATCTCGCATTGTAAAACTGTATTTACAATTTGATTTTTGGCAAAGACTTATTTTTCATTTGGTTAGATCTAAACTATTCGTATGCTGGAAAATTACCTAATGAGCATAGGTGGTTCGGAATGGATAATCATTGGACTTCTTGTAGTTATTCTCTTATTTGGTTCAAAGAAATTACCTGAATTTTCAAGAACCATAGGAAGAGCTATGGGTGAATTTGAAAAGGTTCGTACGATGGCCCTTAAACAAAGAATCGATGATGATTATAATTATTTAGGGCCTCGAATTGCTCAGCCTGTCGACAATGAACGGCACAAACTCGAAATGCTAGCAGAGTCTCTGGGGATAGATCATGTCAACAAAAATGATGAAGAATTAAGACTCCTTATTTTGGAGAAAATTAACAGATGATTTTGACGTTCTTTTAGCATGATTTTTTGGACATTTTCTTTCAAAATTTAAATATCTGATTTTTTCAACTCACGTAATGTCAAATTCTGCAATTAGTGGAATCAATCCATTTGAAGTGGCGCTTACTCAGCTTGATGAAGTTTCATCTATTATAGGCCTTGATAAAGGACTCCATCAGTTTTTGGCTCAACCAAAACGGGTATTGACGGTATCTATTCCTGTAAAAATGGATGATGGAACTATCAAGGTTTTTACTGGTTTTCGTTCTCAACATAATGATGCTTTAGGACCATTTAAAGGGGGAATCCGTTATCACCCTCAAGTAACAATTGAAGAAGTCAAAGCGCTCTCTATGTGGATGACATGGAAATGCGCCATAGCAAATATCCCGTTTGGTGGTGGAAAGGGCGGTATAATATGCGATCCAAAAAGTATGTCGGAAGGAGAATTAGAAAGAATGACCAGGAGGTATGCATATGGAATTTCAGATATCATTGGACCTTACAGGGATATTCCTGCTCCTGATGTATACACCGGTGGGAGAGAGATGGCTTGGATTATGGATACTTATTCTGTTATTAAGGGTAATTACATTCAACCTGAGGTGATCACAGGCAAACCATTACAAATTGGAGGTTCCCTTGGGCGTAATGAAGCGACGGGTCGAGGTCTGGCAATTACAGTAAGAGAGGCTGCCAAGAAACTGAACATCGACATGAAAAGTGCAACCATTGTTGTACAGGGTTTTGGGAACGCTGGACAATTTGCTGCCCAGCTCGTTGAGGAACAAGGAGCAAAAGTTATTGGCGCTAGTGATTCAAAGGGATGCATAATAAACAAAAACGGAATCGATACTGCTTCACTCAGAAAACATAAAGAAAAAACCGGCTCTGTGTCAAATTTTCAGGGCACTCAATCTATATCCAATAAGGAGCTTCTTGAAACGGAATGTACTATACTGATTCCTGCTGCTCTGGAAAATCAAATAACTAAAGATAATGTTGGAAATATAAAGACGAAAATTGTTGCAGAAGCTGCCAACGGACCAACGACTCCTGATGCTGACAAGGTATTATATAATAACAATATCATGGTGATTCCAGATATTTTAGCCAACGGAGGAGGAGTTACAGTTTCCTACTTTGAATGGTTACAAAACTTGCGTAGGGAATATTGGACAGAAGCGGAAGTCAATGATAGGCTGGATACTAATATCACAAAGGCATTCTTGGGAGCTTATGATATCCACTTGAAACACAATACTGACATGAGAAAGGCAAGCATGATAGTTGCACTAAACAGAGTTGTAGATGCCATAAAGATACGAGGATTGTGGCCCTAACATTCAAAGTGTCACTAGGGCAATCGAGATTTTAAAAAAAGTAGCTAAAAAAAATTGTTTTATTCAGTCGAGAAGGAATGTCCACATGAACACGATTTGGTTACATTTGGATTATTTATCTTGAAACCAGATCCCATGAGACTTTCGATATAATCAATGTTTGTTCCTTTAAGGTATTTTTGACTATAGCTGTCCACAATCATTTTAATTCCGTTTTGATCGATAACACTGTCATCTTCATCTGGTTTTTCTTCAAAACCCATGCCATATGAAAGGCCAGAACAACCCCCACCAGAAACATAAACTCTGAGGTATAAACTATCCTTATTTTCTTGTTTCATAAATTCAGTTACTTTCTCAGCAGCTTTTGGACTAATTGTAATCATTTGCGTTTGATGTGTACTTTCCATTATTAGTACATGCCCAAATAAACTATAATAACCTTTTGAAAAATTGAATATTCGAGCAGAAACAAAAGTAGGGTATGAAATAAAATTATTTCAAGCTTTCCTTAATGCTATGCCATTTTGCCAGGCTTCCAGCCGCAGTTATCCACGTGATTACAGATTGGTAGACCGGTATGTTGAACTCTTCAATTTTCTTAGAAATCTTTTCGGTAAATGGACCACCCATGGCTCCTATTAGTATTGGTTTTTTCTTTTGTTTCTGAAAATCACCTAGAATATCAACTATTTTTTCTTCCAGTGGATCATCTTGGAACACAAACCAAGGCATAACGATATCTACATTGGGATCATCTAGGAATGCTTGAATAGCAAACCGGTAATCATCAGCACTCGCAGAACCAGTAACGTCGCATGGATTACCAATTACATAGGTTGCAGGATAATGTTCCTTGAATGATTTCATTGTTTGATCACTTAATTGAGCTAATTCCAGATTTAGTCTTTCAAAATTATCAATTGCAGCAATGATTGGTCCTGCTCCATTTGTAACCATCGCAATCTTGTTTCCTTTTGGAACTGGTTGCCAGGTCAAGGCCTTAAGTGCAGAAGTTAATTCCTCGTATGAATCCACGGAAATGATTCCTGTTTGTTCAAAGGCGCCACTTATTACAGCAAACGAGCCCCCAAGAGAGCCTGTGTGAGATGCTGCCTGCTTCGCACCTTTTGTAGATCTACCATTTTTGAAAACTACAATAGGTTTTTGATATTGTTTTATGACATTCTTTGCCGAGTTCATAAACTTGCGACCGTCTCCCAGTCCTTCCACATACAAACCAATTACATTAGTACTCGGGTCCTGCGCCAAATAATGAATCATATCAGCTTCATCAACATCCGATCTGTTACCATAAGAAATCATCTTACTCAAGCCAAATGCATCAGAAGTCTCCATGAATGCAATTCCAACAGTACCACTTTGGGACAGGAATGATACATTTCCTTGCTTAGGTCTTAACATTCTAAGATGACCTTGAAATGCACAATCCAATCTGTTTTCCCCATTAAATATCCCAATGCAGTTTGGACCAATTATTCTAACTTTTAATTCACGCGATAGATCTTGAACACGTTTCTCAATAGCAGCACGTTCTCCTCCAAGTTCCTTACCACCGCCAGATATTATTACCATGTTGTGGATATTCTTTTTTCCACATTCTTCAAGGAGATCTGGAACAAACTTTAGATCGACAGTTACAATAACTACGTCTACAGGATCTTCAATGTCCATGAGATTTTTGTACGCTTTTACGCCCATTATTTCGGGATATCCCTTAGCGTTTACTGGATATACTTTACCTTTGTAATCATGTTTTACAAGGCTTTCCATCACCGAATTTCCTATCTTACCTACCTCTGGTGATGCACCGATCAAAGCTACAGATTTTGCATTAAAAAATAAATCCATGTAGCTTGAATCAGGGTTGGCCGTGGAAATTGCATCATCTGATGATTTGTCCTTTAGTATAATTTTTGCGTCCACCACGTAATAACTATCAGGATACACCACAACCGGATTAAAATCAATACTTTCGTACTTTCCGGCCATATCCACTCCGAGGGTGCCAATATTTACAATTGCCTGACTCAGCATGTCCAAATCAATTGGCTTGGAACCTCTGAATCCTTTCAGAATATCTTTTCCTCTTAGGGATTCCAACATCTTTGCCGCTTCTTTTTTCGTGACTGGCAGAACTCTGAATGAAACATCTTTGAATAACTCCGTATAAATGCCACCGAGACCCACCATTATAGAGGGCCCAAATTGAGAATCATTTTGGAGACCAACAATTAATTCAACACCTTTTGGAACCATTTTTTCCAGTAATACTCCCTTAACATCAAATTTTTCCTTCAGTCGATTAAACATATCATCAAATGCTTTCTTAACTTCATCCTCAGAACTTAGTCCTACTTTAACACCACCAACATCTGTCTTATGTAGGATATCTGGAGAAACTATTTTTGCAACCAACGGAAATCCAATTTCTTTTGATTTCTGCACTGCTTCATCGCTGTTTGTCACAAGCGCATATTTTGGTACTTTGATTCCGTATTCACTAAGAATTTCCTTAGAGGATTCCTCTGTTATAACTCTTGGATTGCCTTTTGAAGACTCTACAATATTTTGGATCTTTTGTTTGTCAACCATCTTTATGAAAAAAGGTTTTCTTTGTTTTTAATTAACTTTACTCAAGCTAGGCATTAAGTTGGGTCTGGAACATGTCAGATACTTTCCAAAATATTATTTTTCTTTTTAAAAAAATTAGTCAATTTGAAGACAGTATTACAATGATTAAAAATACGTGAATTTCTGACAATTTCCGATCGCATTTGACCAGTCAATTCATCATGAATTTGTAAATATTGCATTCCTTTTGGAGTAATGACATAGTTAAATTCACTATCAATAGATTTCAAAAGATTGTATTTCTTTAACTCAAAAATGAATTTCATAAACTGTGACGCTGTGAGTTGCGCCTGTAATTTTGAATATATCTCCTCGTAGTCACAGTTTTTGTGCGCTGTTTTTAGGATGATAACTATCACATCTAGCTTACTAAATGATTCCACAGAAGATAAGAAAATATATGAAATAAAAACCTCGTCAATAACTCTTATAGTAAATGGATTTCTACATTTTCCGGTAATTTTATTAGAATAATCATAAGAAAAAAGTAGATATTAAATTGACCATTAATATTGACATATTTTCTATAAGATACATAAAACAAAGTATCCAATTAACCCTTTCGATAACCAGTCGCAATAGCAATAGCTGTTACTATATAGGATATTATACGTTGTATATTACAAAATACTGCAAAATATTAGCCATCAAAATTCATTTGGAGAAACTCAATTTTAAAGAGAGGGAAAATCCCCATTAGTTCGTTTTCCAAATACATAAGTGTTTGATGTCAAATTGTATAATTTTGATTCTTCATACATTTCAAGATAGTTTTTGCCCTTTTCTGTAGTGTGGTAAGTCATTGTTCCTTCAGATAAATTAC
>JAICQW010000284.1 GCA_025937665.1 Nitrososphaeraceae archaeon
CAATTGGCGTTCGTATCGGAATAAGCTCAGGTCCGGTCTTTATTGTGAGTGATATAAATGGTAACCAAAATGTATGGGGCCCAGGGATTATTATTGCCCGCAGGGTAATGGATTTGGGTGATAACATGCATATATTGCTAGCAGATCCATTGGCTAGCCAGCTAATCGCGCTCAAGGATGAATACAGGATAGTCGTAAATCCAATATCAAATTATGAAATAAAACATGGACAGACAATTACACTTTATTCGGCATACTCGAATGAATTTGGGAACTCTACCATGCCTGCTAAAATCGGTTATAGTATAAGTAAAAAATAAAAAATAACACAAATACTGCCACGTGAGCTCTGGTATATTCAATAATAGATGATCCCACAGATCGTCGTGGCTTTTATTATTGATAGGATTAGATACAAAAAAACAAGTAGTAGGTCTAGGTGGTAATGAACATAAAACCTTGCAGCGGTTGCACGAACAAAAAATCTGTTACTTGCCTGTTAACACTATTTACGAGCGGATAGATGTAATAATGCCTTGTTGTAGCATTATTGTTCAAAGACAAAGAATTATTCCTCTAACGGGTAAGAATAAGATTTTATTAGAGTCATAAACTGCAGCAGGTATCAGGAATGACAAGCGGTAAGGAGCAGGTAAATCTAACTGAATCTGAATGGCAAATAGTACTAGATTCTCTCAGTAATACGATATTCAACGAAGAGCTAACCGAAGAATCAAGAAAAAATGCAAAGGAATTGTTCCTAAAGTTACAGAAGCAATTACCTCAAAGATAAATCATTCATGATAACTTCATTTATAATTTCATGTTTACTCCACTTTCTTCCTGTTCGTTCATTCCAATAAGTGCTCACTCACCCAATAAGTGCTCATTTCTATTGGTTTGCCTTTATCATCACCACCGCGTTGTTTGTGAGGGGAAAAGGCGTATGGTTAATAGCTAGATTCTAGAAGGATAGATCGTTAGATTGGTAGAGGCAAAGCAGACACCTAAGGTTAGCCTGCTATTATTATCTATTAATTTGTTTATCTATTTAATTCTCGAGTCTGTCTTATAATATCAAGTACAGCATCTGCATCAGAGGCCTCTGGATCAAGCTCAAGGTATAACTTTAACATTTCTAGCCCTTCAAATGGTTTTCCTCTCTTCAACAAAATCATCCCTCGATCTCTTATTGCATCTGGGCTATGCTGGTCGATGGAAATTATCATCTCATTTGCAATTTCAGCCTTATCTACATCTTGTGACTCGTAGTAGCTACTTTTGAGGTTATTTAGCATGCGAATTATAACCTGAGCTGCTGTTGCCTTTTCAACAAAACTCCGAGTCAAAGGAACATTTCTCTGGGGGAAAAACTGATCAAGCAATTCTTTCAAAGAATAATCGTCCATAATTCTGCCCTTATTGAAAGGATCAATAATTATCTCGCTATTGTCTCCATCCAAAATATGCTTTAACAAAAAATGTGACGGAAAATTAACTGGATATAGAATTAACCCCAAATTATGTGCAATCCGCATGTATAATATTGATAAAGTAATCGGTATTCCTGTCTTCCGCTCTATAACAACATTCAGATAGCTATTCAGAGGGTTATAATAGTCCTGCAGGTTAGGTTTGAACTCCTTTTCTTTGTACAAATAATTATTGATCTCATCTATCAATTGTGTAGGCCTGAGGGGTGTCAACTTCTTTATTGATGAACTGAGCTCATCGCTCATACTATCTATTTTCTTCAACTTTGCATTTACATCCAAATCAGGGTACGCTAAAAGTCTGGAAACATGAAGAGAGTACTCTGCTAACCTTTCTGTTTGGTTTGAAGAAATAATAGAATTAACAACATTTGCTTTCCAATCTTCAATCAAACAATGCAGATTCTCAGTTCCCAATGAACACAATATATGGTTGATTGTATACTTATACTTATAAGATGTGGATGCAAACGTGTTGTTCGCCTGTCAACACTCGAGCACTTGTGCTTGAATGATGATATTGCCATATTGACATGAGGAAGGGACGGAGTTACCAGACCTTTTAAAATGAAATTTTAATATGGCGAATCATGATATATAGGCTCGATATTAGGGA
>JAICQW010000151.1 GCA_025937665.1 Nitrososphaeraceae archaeon
CTGTATCTCAGACTCTCGGGTACAAATTCAGTGTTGCCGCCAAAGCTTGGTACGACTGGCACTAACCCTGCTGACATCGCCTCTGCTATACACATACCGAAAGGTTCTCCAATAGTAGGATGAAAGAGAACCTTAGATTTTCCAAGGAGAGTCCGTAAATCGTTAATTTCGACATTTGTTCTCAAATCAACCATGTCTGAAAGTCCATTTACTTTGATAAGTTTTTGAAGATAGTTAAAATATGGATAATACTGTCTGGACAGGTTTCCCACTATACTCATTTCAAACTTTGTGTTCATACCTTTCAAAACTCTTGCAACTTCCAATGCTAACTCAATATTTTTATCAGGATTGAATCTTCCAAGTACCACAATCCTATTCTCCCTAGAATCGGAGTTAACCACTCGACTGAAGAAATCGATATCTATTGGAGGATGTATAATCAAAGGATCTGTACTTGGATAATATAACTTGACGGCCTTTGAACTGAAACTAGAATTAGTTACTACTGTGGAGTTATTCATCATTTGATTATATACTCCAAGAGCTTTGGTGCGAAGCTTATCTAACGATTCAAATTTGTAATCACACATCTTCAAATAGTTTCTTAAAACAGTATCATATTTTAGATTCTTTATTAATTCTGGAACTAGAGGATAATGGCAATATGTTATTAGTTTTCCTTTCCTTTGTGCAAACATATTAAAAGGTAGGATATCTCCATGTGCGTTCATAACAATATCATATTCGTTGTCTGCGTTGTTATGAGTATCCTCTCTGTTATGTTCGTCCAATAACGAGTTGATATCTCCCTTAATCACGTTATTGACATATTTTCGTAATTTGGAAATTCCAAAGATTCTCTCAAGTTGATTCCAGTTTGGTTTGGTGAACGTAACCAGATCCACTGAAAGGTCCAATTCACTTAATGCTTCAAGGGACGCTGCAGCCAAGCGCTCTGCACCGCCTCCAGCATTGAGATCTTCATGAATTAACTTTATCCTTTTCATCTTAACTTTATAACGACTTCAAATCTTATTAGCAGGTTCACTAATTTAATTCTTAAGTAGTATAACTTACTAAATAGTACATGAAAGTTTTAAGGAATTCTGAATTATTTAATTCAACGTATGAGTGTTCATTTTGTAAAGTTGATTTTAAAAGTTTCGGAAATATGCAAAAGCATATGTTAAGAGATCATTTGCTGAATGGAAAAAATCCGCAAACTTCCCTACCATGATTTCTTATTTGCTGTCTGCCGTATCAGGTCCTAGTATCTCTCGAATGGTACTAGCAAGTGCATGCATGTGAATGGGCTTTTGAAGATGTTCATTATAAGTTACCTCTTTCAATTCATCGCCATTTATCTCAAATGCACTCATTAGAACCACTTTAATATCTGCGTTTATGGAACATACCCTTTTGATCAATTCTATCCCAGAGATCCCAGGCATTCGAATGTCTGTAATAATAAGCGAATATCGGGAAGGTCCGTCTTTAATTTCTTCCAAGGCTTTCAATGGTTCTAAATACGTAACAACATCATAGCCATCCTTGCTAAGGAAGTCACGAAATAGATTTAAAATATCTTCATCATCATCAATAACCATAATTTTCATTTATACATCTATCTTGTAATATGGTGCTTGTGATTCTGTACACATGTTGTATGGAATCTGAATTGATTTTCTCTTTTGAAATGCCGCAATTGAGGTAAAAATAGAAAGAATATTTAATGAATCATTGCGAAAAAGCATTATGGTGAATTTTTATGTAACGCCAAAATATTTAAAAGTTTAAAATCTTACTTGTTATTATTAGATTTCTATTCAATTGGACATATGGTAATACGTACTATTCTGTGGAATTTTGAATCTTAATTAAATATGTTGTTAATAGATATTTATGCCGAGAGGCGTAAAAAAGGGTCTAAATTCTAAGAAGTTTGATAGATGTGTGACCAAGGTTAAACGTAAATCAGGAAAGAAGGTTAATCCGTACGCAGTTTGTAATGCTAGCATGTCTGGTAAAACAAGACACAGAAAAAAATAACATTTAACACTACTAAAATGACGTAAGGTTTGCCAAGATTTTTTGAAATCTCAGAGAACAGATTCTTTTGAAAATAAAAAGTTCTCAACATACAAAATATTGATTTTATTATAAGTAATTTCGATTTTTGGTAAATCTTTTTGTTTCTGAAAATTATGAAAATGAATAATATGGGTTAACCCAATTAGGTTGAATCTTTTCGATAGTTCTCGGCATCTTCTTTGGTTATTGAGAAGTAAACTTTATGCCCATCAAATCGCTCTACAAAACTTTTCGGTAGATAAAACTTGTCCTTGTCCACAACTCCTTTCTTTGTAACCACAATTTCCGGGTCTACCTGGTGTACTTCACCTAAGTCATAGTCATTTATTCCCCGCGCCTCTTTCTTTATTATGTCGTCCCAGTTAGCTATGTTGTTGCTCATAAAATATAAGGTTCAACATTTATTATAACAGTTCAACAATTCTCGGTCTTTTAACAGTATTTAAACATCTAAGCGATTAGTTCTATCATGGCTGATTTTATGCTTTTATATCTTGTTGAAGATACTAAGTCCGGAGATTTGAATTGAATTCAGTACTTTCTTACAATAAGGATCAAGTTAAGATGGACGGATCTATTGAAGACATAAAAGAAGGTGATAATGTATGGGTAGACGTCATAGATCCCGATGAGAAGGAACTTGATATGCTGGCTGAGAAATTCAATCTAAACAAGGAAGCCATTAAAACGTGTATCAATAAATCAAAAAAACCTGAAATACGTCAATTTGAGAAACACACATTTACGGTGGTTGTAGACATGAAAAATAAGGATCCTGAAACCTTACTCACAGAGGGCGTTTATCTTTTTCTAGGGAAAAATTGGCTGGTAACAATCCATTCCCCTGAAGTCGACGTCAAGCAAATAGTAGAAAGATTGTTTAATATACAAAACGAAACCTTGAAGAATGCACGTATTGATGCCTTATATTATAATATATTGGCCGAAATTGTTACCAAATATGAACAACTATTAACTGCTCTAGAATTATCCGTAAATGAGTATCAAAGGAGATCCTTTGTTCGTCCACTACCAGCGATATTTGAAAGCATAGATATATTATCCAGACAAGCTATAATGTTACGCAGACAATTTTGGCATGTGAGAAACATCATTAATTTTCTCTTGCATACTGAGAAAGACAAAGATGATGTCAAATACGTAGAAATGGTTCACGATGATATAACACAATTAATTGATTTTGTAGAATCGTATGAAAGCACTATTAATTCTATCAGGGAGCTATACGTTGCAAAGGTATCACTTCAGATTAATGAAACAATGAGAATTCTTACAATTTTTACGGTGATATTGCTTCCTCTTGCACTCATCGTTGGAATATATGGCATGAATGGAATTGACCTGAAGAATATCACAGAAATACCTTTAGGTTTTTTAGTCGTGCTGGCAACTATGGCTGTTACAGTAATAGCTTTTGTTCTGTTCTTCATTAGAAAACGCTGGATAGTAATTAGAAAAATAGATTCGGATGTAGAACCAAATTCAAAATCAAAATCAAAGCCTCAAAAGGAAAATAATTGAACGTAACATGTTTCAAATTGAGGATAACCTTTCCGAATCATTTGATTTGATTGGCACATCATGTCTTAGCTTAAGACATGAAAGTAGTGTTAGGAATAAAGGGTACTCCCAAACCAGTATTCAAGCTATAATCCGGATTTCATCCAGCTTACTTTCGCCTTCGCATCTACATAATGTTTGTCTGGCCTGAGCTTGTAATACCTGCGTCGAATCCAAAATAGCAATCCTGTCAGGGATATAAAACTCGCTATAACTATTTCATACATTATTACTGAGTCAGCCATTCAATCAGGTTATTTGGACATAAATAAAAATCTAGGTTAATCTTGTTGAAAACAATATGGGTCAAAACAGCTTAAAAAAATACGAAAGAATCAAGGTTTCAAGATCTAGATTATCAATGGGTCAAAAAACACGCAAGACCGCACTACTTTAAATCTTATTATGAATAAAAAGTAATGGATGTCCGCCCCACCGTACCATGAGAAGGCTGAGATTATGACCAAACAGTCAGACATCGTTGGTATCATGGCAAAAACGGAGAAATACCTGAACATTATGGGTGATTCTAAATCACCAAATTTCTTACTTTCAGATGAAATAAGAAAGGCGCTGCAAAAAGCAAATACCAAGGGGACAAGGATTAGGCTAATAACAGAGATTACTAAGGAAAATTTGGACTCATGTAAAGAAATTATGAAATTTATTGAAGTCCGTCACTTAGACAAAGTTATTGGAAATTTCGTCATGAGCGATAAAGAATACTTTGGACAGTCATTGGGAAGTAATTATCAGATAAATCAAATTTATAATAATGATCACGGAATGGTTGAGCTTCAAAATTATGTTTTTGAAAATCTATGGAATAACTCTGTCTCCTATCATGACAAATCATCAAGCTTGGAAGTGGGAGTAGATCCTGAAGAAGTTAAAGTCTTATCAGATCCTACTGAAATTCGCAAAACATACCTGAGTCTTATTGAATCTGCAAAAACTGAAATATCACTGATTATAGCAACACCAAATGCCCTGCAAAGAAATTACAAAGGAGGAATAATCTCCATGTTGGTTAAAGCTTCAGAGAAACGGAACGTTACTGTCAATTTAGTGATTCCTACTTACGACGCTGATAAAATTCAAGAGGATTTTCTTCACATTGAGTCGGTATCTAGGAATTTTAAATTCAAAATGAAATCAATTGCCCCTGTCACTACCCATACCCATAAGATAAAAACTAC
>JAICQW010000141.1 GCA_025937665.1 Nitrososphaeraceae archaeon
GGTATCATATCCGTGAAGCGGGTTCTAATGCAATCCAAGAACTAGCCTTCACTTTTGCAGATGCAATTGAGTACATAAATACTTGCATTGATAGAGGATTGGACATTGATAACTTTGCGCCTAGACTATCTTTTTTCTTCTGCTGCACTATGGAATTTTTTGAGGAGGTAGCCAAATTTAGAGCTGCCCGCCGTATCTACGCCAAGATAATGAGAGAAAGATTTGGAGCCAAAAGTGATAAGTCTACTCACCTTCGGTTCCATGTACAAACAAGTGGCGAATCTCTCACAGCACAACAGGTGGATAATAACATTGTCAGAGTTACACTAGAGGCATTGTCAGCAGTGTTGGGAGGTTGCCAATCATTGCACACCAATTCAAGAGATGAGGCACTGGCGCTTCCAACTGAAGAGTCAGTTAAGGTAGCCCTGAGGACTCAGCAAATCATAGCAAATGAAACTGGTGTGACCAAGACTGTAGATCCGCTGTCGGGATCATATTATCTTGAATATCTTACTTCTGAAATTGAACATGGGGTTGAGACATATCTCAAGAAAATAGAAAAGATTGGAGGTTCTCTAGCAGCCATTGAAACAGGTTTCTTTCAAGAAGAAATAAGACGCAATGCCTATCAATTAAAGAAAGAAATTGACCACAATGATCGTGTTATTGTAGGTGTAAACAAGTTCCAAGACCAAAATGATGTAGAGCCAAAATTAAATACTATAGACGCTGAAATAGAGACTCGTCAGGTGGAAAAATTGAAAGAATTTAAGAAAAGTAGGGACCAAGTAAAGGTAAATTCTGAATTAAGTAAGTTACAAAAATTTGCTGAAAAGGATGATGAGAACCTAATGCCGCATATTATATCCGCAGTAAAAGGGCATGTAACTTTGGGAGAAATAAGCGACGTATTTGTCGACATATTTGGAAGATATGAACCCAAGTTCTCTTTTTGAGGATGATTTGATTTGAGAGTCGACCACGTTGCAATAGCCGTAAATAGTGTGAGTGAAGCACTAAATAACTATGAAAAAATTCTGAAAATCGACAAAATTGATATCGAAGAGGTTCCAACAGAAAGAGTCAAGGTCGCAATTTTAAAACTGGGAGATACAAGAATAGAGTTAATGGAACCTACGGCAGATGACAGCCCCATTAAGAAGTTCCTAACAGAACGTGGAGAAGGAATTCACCATATCGCAATTACGGCGGATGATATCGAAAGAGATGTCGAAAGAGCCATTGCTAGCGGTACTCGAATGATTGGCAATATTCGAACTGGCTCTTATGGTAGAAAAATAACCTTTATTCACCCTAAATCCATGAATGGTGTTTTGACAGAATTCTGTCAGGCGCCACCTGAAAATGATGAATAAAATACAATTATTTTTTTTATTTTTCTAATAATAAAGGTTCAATTTACTATTGTAGAGAACTACAGAATTAGTTTGGATATGAAGTTTTTTGTAAATTCGTCAGTATGCAAGTTACCTCCAATGTCCATTGTTTTTAGGTTCTCCCGAAGGAGACCTACCAGCGTATTTTCTATCTTTGTTCCTATCTCAATAAGCTTGGTTTCTTCATTATTCTTGTTCCTACTGGCTAACCATTCTAACATCATCTTTATTGACAGGAACATCGAGGATGGATTTGCAATGTTCTTATTTGCTATATCAAAAGCTGCACCGTGAACAGGTTCAAAGATGGCGAATGTTTTCCCAATGTTTCCCGCAGGTGCTAATCCCAGACCTCCCACAACTTGAGCAGCCTCGTCTGAAAGGATGTCTCCAAACAAGTTTGTAGTCAACAGAACATCATATTTTTCAGGATTTCTAATTAAATTCATCGCACAAGCATCCACATACGATTCACTAAATTCTACGTCTGGAAATTTTCTTGCAATCTCTTTACTAATTCTAGAAAACATAGTATCTCCAACCCTCATAACATTTGACTTGTGGACGCAAACAACACTTTTTTTATCACCTCTCCTCAAGGCTTCCTCAAATGCATATTGAGCTATTTTTCTCGATGCTTCTGCAGTAGTTAATCTAAGACCTATGACTGCATCGTCCCCAATAGGAAATTCCCATCCCAAATAGATATCTTCAGTATTTTCCCTAACAACCACCAAATCAACCGAAGGATGAAGAGATTTTACATTTGGATAGGATTTAGCAGGTCTTATATTGGCATAAAGTTCAAAATGACGCCTTAGAACTAGTATTACGTCGGCCGCATGCTCTCCAACAGGTGCTTTCAAACATACATCTGATTTTTTTATGCTGTCAAATGAAAAATCTGGCAGAGCCTTGCTATATTTTATCAGCGCATTATCCCCAGATTCTACATCAATTATGTCAAATTTTATCCCAGAATAATCGCTTATACTGTCTAGTAACATCCTTCCGGAATTGGCAAGATCCGGACCTATTCCGTCCCCATTAACTAATGAAATACTATATCTAGTCAACTCTTCTGACCCTCATCTGTTTTGATCTTAATTTTTTGAATACAGTACTTTTCTCAACATTAGTTTGTTTACTGCATCTATCATTGCTTCAACTGAGGCAACAACCACATCTTCACCTGATTTCCTAGAAGAAACTACGTTACCATCTAGGTCCTCCGCCTTTATGGTAACCTCTGCCATTGCGTCCGATCCTCCTGTTATAGATCCTAATCGATATTCTCTTATGCGAATGTTTGCCATATCGACAGCTATTTTTTGTATGGCCTTAAGCGCCGCATCCACAGGACCAACCCCTGTATCTGATGCAACCAAATCTTTTCCATGGGCATTCAATCTTATGACCGCTGTGGGGATGATATTCATTCCAGTAATAATGTGAAAATCATAAAGTTTGAATTTCTCTTCAAATTTTGTATTACCCATCACTTCACTTGCGATTGACAAGAGTTGCGATGTAGTGACAGACTTGCCTTTATCACCTAGGTCCTTTTGTTTTTCGATGATTTTATGCAGCTGTTCCTCCGTGGGTTGAATACCGAAATCAATTAGGATTGCACGGATTCCATGAGCACCTGCATGTTTTCCTGCCTGAAGCCATCTTTTTCTACCAACCAATTCAGGACTTATTGGTTCATAGGTTAATGGGTTATTGAGTACTCCATGGGTATGAATTCCCGATTCATGACCAAAGGCATTTTCTCCTATGATAGCCTTGTTTGGCTGAACCACAACGCCCATTGTGTTTGAAACAAATTTGGAAATTTCATACAGCAAGTTTACTTTAATATTGTGTTTCTTTGAGTATAGACACTGTAGAGCCATAACAAATTCTTCCAAGGAAGCATTTCCTGCCCTCTCACCAAGTCCATTAATAGTAACATGTGCACAAGAAGCTCCAGAGTTTATTGCAGCAATAGAGTTCGCAACAGCGAGTCCAAAATCGTTATGACAATGCACACTTATTGGAGTATTCATTTTTGATCTTAGTTCCTGTACTAGTGATGTGATATATTCGGGTGTAGAATATCCAACAGTGTCTGGAATATCAATTCTATCGGCACCAGAATCAGTTACTGCTTTAAAGACATCAATTAGAAATTTTCTATCAGATCTTGTTGCATCTTCTGCGGAAAATTCGACTTTTAATCCATGAGACTTTGCATATTCTACAGCCCAAAGTGCTTTTTCCATGACCTGTTCTCGGGACATTTTTAATTTGTATTGCATATGAATGTCTGAGGTGGCAATAAATGTATGAACATAATCTACACCACAATCAAGAGCTGAATCTATATCTGCCTTAACTGTTCTTGCCAATACACACACTTCAGTATCAAGTTTCTGTTTAACAATATTCTTAATTCCTTCTTTTTCACCATCCGATACCACAGGGAATCCAGCTTCTATTGTGTCAACACCCAAGTCAGCCAGTTTTATCGCTACATTGAGTTTTTGTTCGGGGGTAATAGAAACACCTGGTGTCTGTTCACCATCTCTCAATGTTGTATCAAATATCCTTACCTTTTGAGACTCCATTAATTACTCTCCTCTCGAAAGAGCGGAAACACCCGTTCGTGCCATTTCTACAATATCATATTGTATAATTAGATTCTTAAATGCATCTATTTTGTCAGGAGTTCCGATGACTTCTACAGTTACTGATTCTTTTCCTATATCTAAAATATTAGCCCTAAACACGTTTGCAAAATTGATGATTTCATTCCTATTAGTAAAGTCTTTGGCTCTTATCTTTATCAATGCCAATTCTCTATAGACTGTGTTATTGATATCGAGAACCTCGACCTCCACTATATCTATGAGTTTTCTAAGTTGTTTAACCAATTGTTCAAGTATGGCCTCGTCTATTCTTGTGGTTATTGTCATCCTCGACAGATCTGGCTTTTCAGTAGTACCTACAGTAATACTTTCTATGTTGAAATTTCTAGCCCGAAATAGATTCGTAATCCTAAATAATACACCGGGTTTATTTTCAACCAACGATGAAATGATGTATAATGGTTTATTTTTGAATTCTGCAGAGCTCATTATCTATGCACCTGTTATCATATCCTTAAGCCCAGTACCGGGAGCTACAAATGGATATACATCTTCTTCTGGGTCGATTTTGATATCAATTACCGTCGCAACTTGTGTTTTGAGTGCGCCTTTTATTGCCTTTTCCAGCTCATCCATTGATTGTACGCTCATTCCGTTTGCTCCGTACGCTTCTGCAATTTTTACATAGTCAGGACAACTTTTTTGATGAACGCCCATGTATCGTCGATCATAAAATGTTCTCTGCCACTGTGCCACCATACCAAGCATATCATTATTCAACAAGAATACTATTACTGGCAGATTCTCTAATACAGAAACCGCTAACGAATTTTCAGTCATGTTAAACGAACCATCCCCGGCAACATCTACAACAGGAACGTTTGGTCTAGCAGCCTTTGCGCCTATAGACGCGGGAAATCCAAATCCCATTGTTCCTAAACCAGTGGAGCTAAAGAAAGTCCCCGGTGAAATAACATCAAAGTGTAATGAAGTCCACATTTGACATTGACCAACTTCTGTTGTTACTATTGA
>JAICQW010000205.1 GCA_025937665.1 Nitrososphaeraceae archaeon
TAAGGAAACTGCTGTGATTTCAGTTTTGTTATTAAGTTTCCCCTAAGTTGATCGTTTACAGACACATGTTTGTAGTTGATTGATAGTAAATCTTCAAGTGTTTTTATTTCCTTATAGTTTTCAGGTAAACCAAGAACTGATTGCCTATAGTCGGGGTCTGAATTATAACTCTCATGAACAATAACTTTAAAATCTTCGGAAATCAATTATTCATCAGATCGATCTTCCAACAAATTTAAAGCTTTCAAAGCATATTTTGTTTTCGTCATAATGTCCTTGTTCTATAAACTACTTTGGGATGTATTTGTCAGCATGGTTTTTATTTCGGAAAATGATGGACGTAAATATTGTCGATATCTGAATATAGGCATATCTTAAGAATAGCAGGAAAAGACATAGAGGGCAGTAAGAAAATGATTATAGCCCTGAGTCATATTAAGGGATTGGGTTATAATTTGTCCCAGGTAATACTACAATCGTTAAATATCAATTCTAACATGAGAATAGGATTCTTAACTGAAAAGGAGGTTAGCGACATAGAAGCTGCAATAAAAAATCCTTCTTTGATAGGCATTCCAAATTGGTATCTGAATAGAAGAAAGGACAGTGATACGGGCACAGATAAACACTTGCTAACCTCGGATCTTGATTTTACTATTTCTAACGATATTGAGAGAGAAAAGACAGTCTATAGTTGGAGAGGCTATAGGCACATGTTTGGGCTCCGAGTCAGAGGTCAGTGCACTCGAACAACCGGTAGAAAAGGCGGTGCTGTTGGAGTAAAGAAGGTAACATTGAGACCTACAGCTGGTGGCCCTGGTGCTCCTGCAGAAGCAAAGGAAGGTGGCGCAGCTGCACCTGCAGCTGGAACTGCAACTCCAGAGGCTTCTGCTCCGAAAAGCAGTGCACCTAAATCTCCTGAAAGCAAAGAATAGTGAGGAAGAAATGGGAGATCCAAGAAAATCAAGAAAAAGTTTCAGACGACCAAGGAGAATATGGAATTCTGACCAATTAAGTTCCGAATTGTATATTATTGGTTCTTACGGCCTCAGGAATAAGAGAGAATTATGGAAGGCCCAAACAAAAGTAGCCAATTTTAGAAATCAAGCAAGAACGTTACTGGCTCTGACCCTTGAGGATAGACAGGAAAAAGAATCACTTCTTCTGTCATTCCTAAATAGACTAGGCTTGACCACTACTGCATCGTTAGATGATATTTTGAACTTGAAGATTGAAGATATACTTGAAAGAAGATTACAAACTATTGTAATGAGAAAAATGGGTATAAAGTCTCCTTTCCAAGCAAGACAGGTTGTAATACACGGACATGTATCTATCGGCAATAGAAAGGTGAACTTACCCGGATATCTAGTAAAGAAAGAAGACGAATCAAAAATCCTAGTTCACGTTGAAGTCCCTAACAAGACAACGGAAGTCGCCGCCAGCTAATAAATAGAATTGTCTATCCACTAGTAGATATTTCGTCTACAATATCTATGGTATCAATTTTTCCATCTGAATCCATATCAAAGCCCTGAACTACTACAGCCCAGTTGTCATCTTGATTGAATTTCTTTAAAATTTCATTACCGTGATTTGTTAAAGCGATAATGGCCGATTTGGTACCAGCTGATCTCACTCCAGCGATAATTATGATTTTTACCTTTCCAGAGAAAGGATTACTAATTTTTGCAATTAAGCCATGATTGTCCAGCGTGTGTGTTCTTCCTTGAGGAGCTATCAGTCCAGACCAGAAATTGGATTCATCGAATCTTATCGGCAAATACCTGTTAAATTCTGAAGTGATAATATTTGTTCCAGGACCGCCTATAGAAATAATATTTTCTGTTCTCGATATTTTTTCTGACTTTGCATCTACATCTAATTTTACTACAAAATTTTGCGGTAATGTACATAAGCCACCCAAGAAAAACGCAAGTTGCGCCGCATAGTGACCATCCCTTGCAGAGGACCGATAGGGGCCATGTGGATCTGGAGCACCCACTACAATTGTGCCGTTGAACAACCCTTCATCAATAAAGTCCTCAAAAAATGTACGAGCATTTCTGTTAACGTTTCCATTTTTCACGGTTTCAAATTTCCTTTCTCCCCAATCCATTTCAATTCCAAAAGCCGCGTATTCTGTCTTGTAAAGTTTTGCGGTTCCACCTCGTACGAATGACGTTTCAACTTGAGCAATTGCTCTAATCGTAAGTAGTTTCCTTATGTAATAATATGCACTTTGTTCGTAAATCTTGAGTTCTTTTGCAATCTGAGCCGGATACATGGGCCTATTAGCCAATAGATTGACAATTTTCCATGCTATGGGATTTGAAAGAACACGCATTTCGCTAGGTTTTTCAAAAATTAATATTTCCTTTGTGAATGCATTCTCATTTAGAGTATAGACAAGGCTTTTCCTATTCATCAATATGGAAATATTAACTATTATATATTAATCTTGTCCGGTATGTAAACTTGCATAATGTGAGTAAAATGTTCAATGGTGAAGGATCACGCTCCTCCTATAGAGCGTTATAATTTATTTTGTAGTGGTAACTTGTAATGTTAGTAATTATTTTAAACCAAATAAAATTGTAGAATAGTGTAATGTGTTCAATAATTGGATACAAGGGCAATGAACACGCTTCTACCTTATTAATAGAAGGTCTCAAAAAGATGGAATATAGAGGATACGATAGTGTAGGCATTGCGACAATTAAGTCAGGTAAGCTCTTGATGCGCAAAGGTGTCGGTAAGGTTGCAGAAGTCAACAAGTCATTAAGACTTGATGAATTACCCGGTAAATTAGGAATTGGACATACACGTTGGGCAACGCATGGAGGTATCGTTGACTCTAATGCTCATCCTCATCTTGCATGTAATTCCACAATAGCTGTTGTGCATAATGGTATAATCGAAAATTACGATGAATTGAAAGATGAACTTTACAGATCTGGTCATAAATTTAATAGCGAAACTGACAGTGAAGTTATAGCTCACCTGTTAGAGGAATACTTCGAAATCACTGGAGACATTCGGTTATCAATGATCTTTACATGCAAACGATTAGTAGGTTCTTTTGCGTTTGTTGCTGTATTTAACTCCTCAACATTATGCGGTGCCCGATATGATGAACCCCTGATAGTCGGAGTTGGTAACGATGACTATTTTCTGTCCAGCGACATTCTGGGATTCTTAAATCACACAGACCGTGCGATTTTCTTGGATAATCGAGATATTGTTGTAATTAATGATAGTGATATCTCTTTTTTCAATTTTGATGGTGACAGAATTTCAAGAAAAATAACACAAGTTGCATGGGAGTTAGGTGATGCTGATAAAGGAAAATATTCACATTATACCTTGAAGGAAATTCATGAACAGCA
>JAICQW010000147.1 GCA_025937665.1 Nitrososphaeraceae archaeon
ACCAAAGGGAAGGATCGCAAAGATATGACATTTGGAGCCATATCGAGTATTCAAAATAATGAACAAGGTGAACCATCATGGATTATTTCTGGACACTGGATCACAAATATCATGAATAGAACGACAGACAGTTTCGATCAGACAAATCCTGCAAAGTTTGATTCATGGATCTACATGGTCATGTTGGACGGAACCGCAATGCACAAGCACTCCATATCTAATTTCTCGCTAAGTGATGTCAGTAATCAAGACAACGCTACTTCGTACAAAGGAACGGTAACAGTTACTCTAAAGGACGGTCCAGTTGAACAAGTACCAATTGAAGTAAAGGTAGGAAACAACCATGTAATTGGATTATCAATAGATGCAGCAAAAACAAACAATCACTTCGGTGACACACCAATCTATGGTATCATCCCACCCAAAGACGACATTATGAAGATGATGTCTCAGATGGGTAATAAATCTAAGATGGATATGCATATGAATATGAGCAAATAGGTAGCAAGGGGATACATGATCTATTGTGTAAGATGATGTAAAAAATAAAATAAAATCCATCCCCAATCTTCATTTTATGCCAGTAGAATTGTGAGTGGAGATTGGTATTACCACATTAATCAAAATCCCTATTTCACGATGAACATATGACGGCAAGAAAGTAGTTCCAGTATTTTGAATGGGGAAAGTCTCTCGCAGCCTCCTGTAACTATTTACTACCGTTTATTGAATAACGCTTTTTGTGTTTCTATCTCTTTGGCCCATTTCTTGCTATTAAATACACTGAATTTATACTTTGAATCGCCTATCTGCACGACTACTTTGGTAAGGATAAAGCCTTCATGATTGACGTTACTTACTTTGTCCAGGGTCGAATTCAATAATGCATTACCTATCTTCTTATTTAGAGTGGTCAAATTCCCTTCTGTTTTTTCAAAAATAATCCTCTGGCTGGTCAAACTTAGAATCCCACTTCCAAGTTTTACCTCAGAACAATCTTCTTCAAGAACCAATTTTTCTCCCGGATTCGGATCTATCTGTGGTGCCACATTTTTATCTCCAAACTTTGGTTATATTATCATTGCAGTATTACATCAAACTATTATTCAAAGGAGCCGAGTCAAACATTTACCTGACAAAATGGTATGACAAAAAGGCAATTTCAAAAATCAGAATTCCAAAATCGTATCGACAGAGGATACTTGATGAGGATTTGAGAAGGAGGAGAACAATTAGCGAATCTAGAATGCTCAGTTTGGCAAAAGAATTCGGTTTAAGGACTCCATACATTTATTTCGTTGATCCCTTTCGTGCAGAAATTGTCATGGAATTTGTACCGGGGGATAGAGCAAGCAAGGTTTTAACATCTACAATTTGTTTTGACATAGGAAGATATGTATCAACTCTTCACCTAAACAATATTATACACGGAGACCTTACACCTGCAAACTTCATTGCCAATAGAAAAATCACCATGATAGATATGGGACTTTCGTTTTATTCAACCAGAAGGGAGGACAAGGCAATGGATATTAGATTATTTAAGGAAATTTTGAAAAGTACTTTTCATAACTCATTCTCTAAATTTTTTGATGAATTTTTAGATGGATACAAATCTGGTAATTCAAAGGAGTTGGAAAAAATTCTAGAGAGAATTGACGTAATAGAAACTAGAAAAAGATACTCTGTAACATGAAGATTTATTCCTATATTCGTTAGTTTTTTAGAATCCCTATCCAATCTCTTCTGGATATGAATGCCAAATTTTTTATTTTAGTTTCTGGTTTTTTCTAAAATTGAGAAAAATCATATTTGCAAGTACTAATGAAAATAAATTCAAAGAAATATTACTCCATCTGAGGAACTTTGACTTGGAAATAGAATTCTTGAGGTTTAAGACCAATGAAATTCAATCGGAAAATTTGGAAGACATCGCCTTGGAAAAATCTAAAGTAGCGTTTGAAAGAATTGGTCAGCCATTAATAGTAGAAGATACAGGACTTTTCATAGATTCACTTAACGGTTTTCCAGGTCCATATTCCTCATATGTTCTTCAAACCATTGGAAATAAAGGAATATTGGATCTACTTTCAAACAAATCAAATCGATTAGCGTGCTTTAGATCGGTCATAGCATACAATGACGGCAAAAACAACTTGACTTTTTCCGGTGAAGCTAGGGGCAACATAAGCGATCATATTTCAGAAGTGGGCTGGGGTTATGATCCAATATTCATCCCAGAAGGATCTTCAATTACGTACGGCCAACAGGGTATTACGAACAAAATAAGCAAATCCCATAGGACTTATGCATTAAACTATTTCGCAGAGTGGTATTGCAGATATTCTTCTAAATGAACTTTAATCTTTGTCATTGTATTAGTGGCTTTTCGTATCCTTCAATCCATCTTTCAGTGAACCTTTCCAGATTTTGAAGAACTACTATTCTTGATATTTCAGCTTCATCCATAATAGAGAACCTAGCCAATGACTTGCAAAGTAAATTTGAATAATTCCTAATTTCATCCATCTCTAACATATCGCATCTTTCTAAACGTTGAGTAGACATTCCTATGTGCATATATGATTTTATCTCTATGAAATGGGGATTGCCTTTTTTCATCAGCTCTGCAAATTCATCGACGTAGCTTGTTGATTCATTAAAATTCCTTATGACAGTCATTCTTAGAACTATTCTCGTATTCATCTCTGATAGTAACTCAAGACTCTTTTGCCATCTTTCCCATGCGTCTCTATATCTTGGTCTATTAATTATTGAAAACATTTTCTTGTTTGAGGCATTAGTTGAGAGGTACAATTGGGTGGGGAGTGCGTCTTCATCTATCAGTCTTTGAAGCATTTCTGGTTCCTGACCATTCGTAACCAAAAATACTGATTTTGTATTCTTCAAGGTGTAAAGATATTTGATTAAATCCGGCAATTTTGGGTACATTGTAGGTTCTCCAGAAAGTGATATTGCATAGTGTTGAGGTAAAAGTGATTCATCAAGTTTTGTTTTGTCAGTTTTTGTGTTACCATAATGTCCGACTATGAGCCTTCTTCGTTCTTCTATTAGATTATTTATTATCATGTCTGGCTCATCAACTAAATTTGCTGGCATTTCTAAAGTATCATAAAATTCAGTGGGCCGCCAGCAGTATATACATCTATTTTCACAGTTCATGGCAGTTGGAGTCATTTCCATACACCTATGAGTTGAAATACCATAGAATTTGTGTTTGTAACAGGTTCCTTCATTAGAGAAAGATTTTTTTGTCCAGTGACATAGTTCAACTGCAGAATGGTTGTAAACACCATACTTTGCCTTCTTTAGCTTGGCCTTGGTAGAAGGTGAGATTTGGATAAGGTTTGATGTGTCTGTGTGTGATATATATTCATCAGAACAACTCATGGTACTAGAACGAATGGCACAATGACATTTAAATGTTAAAACGTATCTTTAGGCCTTACTTCCAAAACTTCTTTATATTGTTAACTGGTTAACAGGAAGCAAAATCAAGATGTTAGACACTGAAGAAATTTTACAAATTGCACTTGATATGGTTAACTGGAACTCACTGCCTGCTGATACTGCAGTTCATGTTGGTGGTAAGAACATCAAGAAGGTAATGTTGTCAATAGATGTAACAACCGCAGATCTGATGCTGGCAAAGAATTTAGGATGCGATGCAGTGATAACTCATCATCCAATTGGTAAAACTGCCATTAACTTTTACAAACTTATTGATAGGCATATTGACTACATGAAGGAAAATGGTATTTCAGAAAATATTGCCAAAATGTCGATTTTGGAACTAAGGAGGAGAATAGAACTTAGGAGTCATACTCAGATATATTCCTCAATTGTTGATTCTGCAAAGATTTTGGATATGCCCCTAGTAAACATTCATCAACCATGCGATGAGTACGCAAGGAGAGTGATTTCGCAAAAGATACAATATACAAATCCAAACTTAGTATCAGAATTAATTACTGCATTGGAAGAAATACCGGAGTTTATAAAAGCAGAAACTAAGATTCAAGTAGTTTATGGTAAACCAGACTCACGTGTAGACAAGTGGGTTGCAGTAATTGCTGCTGGAACCAATGGTGGATTTCAGGTAGCAAAAAGTTACTTTGAAAATGGAATTTCAACAGTTCTTTATTTTCATATTGATTATAGCGACTTGGCCAAATTGAAAGAAAGTGCTATTGAAGGCAATTTAATAATACTTGGGCACTTGGCAGGAGATTCAATTGGGATGAATGCGTTGGGTAAAAAGTTGGAAGACAAAGGAATCCAAGTTGTTTTAAAAGATATCATTAGAGTATAAGAATCATTTATCTAACAATTATATACTCTAAGTACATCAAACCAATGTTGAACGGCCTTCGTAGTATAGCCTGGTCAGTATAGGCGGCTGTGGACAACAAGATTGAATATTGTTGGAAGAAACCGCTCGAGGAGGGTTCAAATCCCTCCGAAGGCCTTACATATTTCTTGTTGGAAAAGTAGACATCTATGGGATTGATTAAAGTATTCAGAAAGCTTCTTTTTATCGTTCTTTCTTAACATATCATTTTCATGATAATTTTAGCAGCAATTTCGGCACCATTTTCTAGTTTGGGACTGTTAAGTCTACCAGTTTCAATTTTTTCTCGCATCAAGGTTTCCAACCTTGAGATATCCTCATATGAGTAACCTAGTTGCCTGGCATTCTGTTCTTGCTCAAAATGATCCTTGATAGGTATGAAAATTCCTGGAGTCCCGTAGACATGGGATTCATCTATTGTCGATCTTCCTGCCAAAGAAACAACAAGATCTGATGCACAAACATATTCGTGTAAATTATTAACAAATCCAATGTTTCTATAATTGGTATAATTGTTTCCAAGTTTATTTAAAGAAGGTCCCATTGCAACAATTAAATCTAGATCCATTTCTAATACCAACTTCTTGAACGCACTTGATG
>JAICQW010000011.1 GCA_025937665.1 Nitrososphaeraceae archaeon
CTACTAACGATAAAAAAAACAGATACGGAGGAAATCGAAGAAAAGGAATTAGATGTCGAAGAACTTGAGAAAAGAATTAGAAAAGAACGACTTTGGTCTTCCTCAAACAGATGGATTGCAAAAAATGAAATAAAAAATGGCTACATTGTTGCCTCCAGACATCTAGACTTACTTTCTAATGCAATTGCACTAGACATTATCACATTCTGACTCCGTTTAAAAATTCTCCTCTATAACAAATTTTCCAACTTATTTCACTATATTTCTAAATTCGAATTGTGAAATATTTGCAAAAATGATTCCGTTGTATGTGTATTGGTAACAACATGTATGTAATATTGCTACCTACCGTAATAATTTGGTATAATGTAAAGCGCCGCTGATCAGACTTGAACTGATGGCCCACTGGTTAACAGCCAGTTAAGCTCCAAAGTAACAGCCTTTGAATTTGCTCTACCATGCTGAGCTACAGCGGCGCATATTTTACAAAAATTATTACTTTAATTAAATGTTATGCTAAATGACTAAGGTAGCAGAAATGTTTCAAAATTCGAATTTAGAAACATTAGAATTGTTGGCAAATGAACTATTTTTTCCTATTAATGAATACCTTTACAACACCCAATGCAACTAGCAATATGCCTAACCCTGTTGTTCCATAAAGAGTTGAACTTTCACTGGTACCATCTTGTGAGGCCATACCCACCATTCCAGCTATAATTAGCCCACCATTAATTAAGAGTAGCACAGCTACCAGTGTGGACCTCTCCTTCAATGATATTGCAAATGCAATAATAGATAAAATTACAGCTCCGGCGCCAAAGACTCCTCCCCTTATGGCGTGATCCATTTGCAGAAAACCACTTTTTCCATCAGGAGATGCAGATTGTGCAAACATTACATCTGCACCATATATAATCAGTAATGCAAGTGAGATGAATAACAATATTACAGATATCTTTGTTTTCATATCTAATGGGTATATTCAGATTATTAATAAACTTATTTTGAATTTATACCTCACCGATAAATTGCAGTGAATGTTCTGGTAAATGTTCGAGTTAATGAAGTTTGATTTATTTAAAGGCTGAAAATAGAATTCTATTGGGCCAATGTACAAATAGTGCAATAATATAGCTATTTCTATTGAATAGTAATAATCTCGATAAGAGATATGTATGGCATCCGTATACTCAGATGAAACTTTGGAATAATTCAGATAATATTACAGTCCAATACGGAAATGGTTTTAATTTTATCGATTCTAACAAAAGACGTTACTTGGATGGGATTAGTAACATGTGGTGCAATGTTTGGGGACATGATAGAACGGAAATACTGGATTCAATGAAAAATCAGCTTGATATTCTCCCCCATTCCTCATTGTTTGGTTTGGTCAACGAGCCTTCAGCGAAGCTGGCAAAACGCCTCATAACAATGGCAAAAGGCATGACCAAAGTTTTCTACAGTGACAACGGTTCAACAGCCATTGAAGCTGCATTAAAAATAGCGACACAGTACTGGAACAACAAGGGAAAATCACAGAAAAAAAAATTCATCTGTTTAAAAAACGGTTATCACGGTGACACAATAGGTTGCATGTCAGTGGGGTACGTTGATGGTTATTTTTCTCCCTACAAATCAATACTACTCAAAACAATAAAGGTAGATTCACCAACTATAAGACATCCGAAATTTGGACCACAAGAAATCGAACAATATGTCGACAAAATTGAGAACATTCTGAAACGGATATCATCAAAAATATCAGGATTTGTCATGGAAAGTGGAGCTCAAATCGCAGGTGGAGTAAATATTTACCCTGAAGGATTTCAAAAAAAGATCAGCGATCTTTGTAAAAAATATGACACTCTTCTTATACTTGATGAAATAGCCACTGGTTTTGGAAGACTTGGCAATATGATAGAGTACCGAGCCCAAAAATCCGAACCGGATATTGTTTGCTTTGCAAAGGCGCTTACTGGAGGATATTTTCCTCTGGCAGTAACACTAACTACTTCCAGGATTTTCGAACAATTTCTTGGGGACTATTGGGATAAACGACAGCTTTTTCACGGTCATACATTCACGGGTCATCCAGTGGGATGCGCAGCTGCTTTGACTAATCTCGACCTTTATGAAAGGCTAAATCTTATCAGAAAAATAAGATTGAATTCACTGGTATTTGATAAACTCTTGAAAAGATTTTCAGAATTAGAAATTTGTTATGACATTAGAAATAAGGGCATGCTTTGTGGAATAGAGTTACGAAAAGAGAACAAACCCTTAAAGACAATAGGCAAAATGCCAGTTGGGCACTACATCGCAAAAGAATCATTGAAAAAAGGAGTTTATCTAAGAACCCTGGGAAATATCCTTACAATAATTCCCCCATTAGCAATAGGTAAAGAAGACCTAACAAAGATAGTCGATACTGAATATCAAATTGTGGAAAACCTCCAGAAGAAGCTCAAATGACATCACGCATCTATTGCCTAAATCAATCTAATTTGATTATAAAGAGTAGCTTTTGAAATTCCAAGGTTTTTTGCGATCTTGTTTCTTGGTATGTTCTGGGATAACATTTTGATTAATACGTCCTTATCGAGTTTCTTTTTTGGTCGTCCAATGCTTTTTCCGGCCATCTTCGCCCTTACCATACCATCCTTGGTACGTTGAATCAACATTTCCCGTTCTCTTTCTGCCACCCAGGTAAGTATCCCTATCATCAATTTCCTAACACTTGGATCCGTGGTTTGAAGAAAAATCTCTTTAGGTGAACAAGATATAAGCGGAGAATATTTTTCAATTGATTTTATAGCATCAAGTGTTTCCCAGAATGTTCTTCCAACTCTGGATAATTCATAGACAATCACCGAATCCACACGATCGGATCGAACGAGATTTAGCATTTCCTTGAATGCAGGCCTGTCAATTGCAGGAATCTTACCGCTTATTGCAGAATCTTCGAAGAAATCAAGAATTTTATAATCATTACCTTCTGCCCATTTTTCAATCACCAGTTTTTGATTAAGTACTGTTTGCTCGTCTGTGCTAACTCGTAAGTACCCAAAGGCATATTTCATTACATACTTCATGATGAAAAGTTGATAATACTTTAGGTCAAAAAAAATACGTACAGTTCAAAAAAGGTGTGACATTATTTATACTGAATATGAGTAAAAAAATGCTAGTGTTTTTACGCAGTACAAGAACGGGTCCTTTTTTAGACTTTAAAACACCAACAAATAATTGACGAATTTCGCATATTCCCATTCAAAGCATTAGTTTTCGGATGAATTCACATCTTCTTCATTTATAGGTATTTTATCACCCAAAATAAGCCTAAAAACACCAAAATATGCTAGTTATTCTAGTTAAATCGCCTACTATCTTGGGGTAAACAATAGAATTTAACTTAATTCTGCAAATATGGTAGGTTACCCATCCAGTTGGAAGTATGAGCTTTGAAATAACTGAATCAAATTAACGAAAAATGATTTTTTGTTTTCTTACCAACTGTAAGGTCCTATAAATGTGGATAAACAAATAGATCTAGTCTGATAATTAAAGAATAAGTATGGGTTTTAAAAAAGAACTAATGATGCAAGATTTCGAGTTCATTGATTCTTGTATGAAAAAGGTCATTAATGGAAATTCTATTTCCTTTGATGAAGCCGAAAAGTTAATTTCAACTAATAATTTGACAAAGCTCGCCCATTGTGCCAACATCATAACCAAGAAATTTAATCAAGAAAAAGTTGACGTTGAATCCCTGATAAACGCCAAATCAGGTAATTGTCCTGAAGATTGTTCCTTTTGTGCCCAGTCTACATTTTACAAAACTGGTATCACAAAATACCCTCTTTTGAGTGAGGAAATAATATTAGAAAAAGCTAAAGAAGCCCAGAAGAGTGGTTCGGCCAGCTTTTGTCTTGTTTGCGCCTATCGAGAACCGTCACAAAATGATTTTGAAAAAATTTGCAAAATTATAGAAACCCTAAAAAATGAAGTGAATCTTGACATTAATGTTTCACTTGGCTTCATGACACCAGAACGAGCAAAAAGGCTAAAATTATTAGGTGTCAAGAGATATAACCACAATCTAGAAGCCTCGGAAAGTTTCTTTTCAAAAATCTGCAATACGCATGATTATTCAGATAGAGTAAAGACAGCAAGAATAGTAAAGGAGGCAGGACTAGAACTTTGCTGTGGAGGAATAATTGGTATGGGCGAATCTAGAAGACAGCGAATTGAATTGGCCTATTCTCTTTCCGCTCTTGATCCCGATGAAGTTCCGATCAACATATTGATCCCAAGGGAAGGCACGCCAAAGGAACTGGATAAGTGTTCAATTGATTCAGTGGACATAATTAGAACAATCGCGGTCTGGAGATTCATCATGCCAAAAACAATCTTGAAAATTGCAGGAGGAAGAGAAGTACACTTTAACGACGGTGGAAGACTTGCTCTTCAGGCTGGCGCGAATGGAATTATTACAGGTGGTTACCTTACTACAAATGGAAACGAACCAAATAAGGATATTCAAATGATCCATGAAATTGGCCTCGATACCAGAATTCGTTAAATCAGACATTTACAAACTGAAATCAGAAAATCTTTATCGAGAACTAAGAACTATAGAATATCATAACGGTTTATCAATAGTCAATAACAAAGAAATAATTGACTTTAATTCAAATGACTACCTTGGACTATCCACAAATTTACAAATAATAAGAAATACGATAAAAGATTTTGATGAAATTTCTCAATGTAGCTCTAGACTTGTTGGTGGAAATAATTCAGTAATTGAGAAACTAGAAAACTCTTTGTCACGACATAGAAATACAGAATCGTCTCTTGTCTATACTACAGGTTATACAGCAGTCTTGGGAGTGCTGAGTACTTTAGCAGACAGTCAAACTACTATATTTAGTGACGAATCAAATCACGCGAGTATTATTGATGGGTGTAGGCTATCGAACTCCAAAATCAAAGTTTTTCGCCACAACGACATGGAGAATTTATTAGAATTAGTAAGAAACGTAAAGGGAAAGAAAATTCTTGTTACTGAAGGAGTGTTTAGCATAGAAGGAGATATGTCAAAATTAAAATCTATTTGTAATTTGGCAAAGGAGTTTGGGCTTTTTACAATTGTCGATGATGCCCATGGAGATTTTGTTTTTGGAAATAATGGCACCGGAACTCCTTCTGAACTAAGAGTAAATGGTCTAATTGATGTTCATATCAGTAGCCTAAGTAAGGCATTGGGTTGTTTTGGAGGATATGTTGCAAGCACCAAAATTGTAAGGGAATATCTGATAAATAAATCAAGGCAATTCATATTCACTTCAGCCATTCCCACTCATTTATGCAAATCAGCAATAACTGGAATTAGAATTGCAAAAAAAGGTTTACTTCAACGAAAGCTCTTCAAAAATGTAAAATTCTTACATGATAGTTTAACGCATATGGGATTTGACATTGGAAATACATGCAGTCAAATAATTCCAATACATATCGGTTCGGAAAAACTGGCAATTAAATTTGCTGACGTCTTGTTACAAAAAGGAATACTAGTACATCCCATGAGGTTTCCCACAGTTAAGAAAGGATCCGCGGTATTGAGACTTTCTTTAACCGCCCTCCATACAAAAGCGCAATTGAGTTACACTCTAGATCATATTGAGAGGATAGGGAAAGAACACAAAGTCATTTGAACTCATTAGCGAAATAACTTTATTTTTACTTTATAGGGGATATACATATTCGTTACCATTGTTTCCAAGATGTAACTTTAACTATCGTTTTTGCCCGTTTGTTTTATTTCATAATTCGAATTTAGCAATATTTATGTAATATGCGTGTCAATTACATAATAATGACGGAAAGAGAATTGAAGGTCAAGTTGGTAGTATCAGAACGTCAATTTAGAGATATAAAGTATTATTTCTCACTTCTACACTCAGAATCAATAGTATCAGGGCTAAAATTTGCGTATAATAGGCAGAAAGCTCAAGACGGAGGCTACTTAAATGTTGGAAGAAAAAGTTTTGTTAAAAAAGAAACTAGCATGTTAACCAAGGAGCAGGCTAGATGGCGACTCACGAATTGGAAGTCAATGATAAAGACTTACAGAAATAAGGGATATAGTTACCCAACAATAAGTAGAATAAAAAAAGATATTAGATTAATTGCAAAGTCAGGTAATAAAAAATAGGGATTTAGTAAGTTGACGCTTCTGTACTTTTTTCGTCAATCCTGATTGATGACAGGTCAGGGAATTTCTCTTTCATACTTTGTTCTACTAAAGTAGTTGCTTCTTCGATAATGGTTGTTGATTCTTCGTTCAATATTCTGCCGTTATCTACTTCGTGTTTTGGTATTTGTGCCGAATCAGATAAGATTCCTCCCATAAGATCGGATATTTGGGAAAGTGATTGATCTGCTTCTGGAACCATTGATGACAGGCCACCTTGTATGTTCTTTATGACCGACATTGCGGGTGTTAGCGTAACCACAACATCTCCTAATTCAGTAATAGTGTTCAGTCTTAATTGAATTTGCTCCAATGCTAGCTTTGCGGAATCGACCATCTTACTCATCTTTCGTATTTGCGATAGTTCATTTGAAAGTAATTTAGCATATTGCACATCATGATTTTGTATGGAGTGAACGATTCTTTTAAAAATAACTTGATCCTTTTCCACAATCTTAGTAGAAATCCCATCTAGTTTTGATATTTGGAGTTCTAATTTCTTCTGAGCTTCTTCAATTCTTGGCTTTAGAGGTGGTTGTGATTTTATACTTTCCAAAATTTTTACTGCCATGTTTTCTGGCTGGGTTTTGTTCCACTTGTCTTTAAAGGACATTGTTTTCTCTGAAGCCTATCACTTTTTTTGTTTATAACATCAGATGTAACCAAGATCGATAATGCTGTGGTTACAAATCAAAAGCTCAGTGGGAGATATTACCTCATTTTTTTGATTTGTCAAACATGTGTAATAGTTGCTTCACTGCTCCGTCCATGTCTTCTTCTTGCACTTCAGGAGATAGGCCATTCTTTAAGAGATTGTTTATTGTAGTGGATATCTCAGAACTTATTTCGTCAAAACTATCAACATCGTTAAATCCTTGTTGATATAGTCTATTTAGCTTCATCGCGTACATCCTGGTTTGATCATTTATTGTGACTTTGTACACATTGTCATTTACTTTAATTTCCTCATTAGCCATGGTTTTAATCAATGAAAATGACCATGATCCTCTAAGAAAAATGTTTTGGTATTATCCTCTAAGCAAATTCATTACACAACTGTAACTCCAAAATGGCAATCTTGATTAGAGCGCATCTTATATGTAGCGTAGATTCTGATAATCTATCGAGCAAGTTCAAACCTAATCGGAAAGTATTGCTTTAAGTCTTTTTACCATTTTTTCACCTTCAACTGTCAGTGAGTAGTATCTGACCGCCATCGGCCTTGTTTTTGAAGTGGTCATTAAGCCGTATTCACTGGCGACTAGCCCAGCTCTTTCTAATTTAGACAGGTGAAAGGAAATAATCTTTCTATCTACATTTATTATTTCTTCTAACTTGCTTGCATACAACTTTTGAGATTCAAGTTGAGTAAGGATGTTTGATCTAGTTGGATGCGTGGCCAAATATATTGTCTCATTGATATCATTAATTTTTTCTTTGACCTTTTTTTTGTCCAATATAGGGTAATAATATATCCCTATATATATTATTTTTTTCTAATAACTACATATTTTTCTTACAATATAATAATCATTGCTATAGTATTTATTATCTCTAGCACCAAGTTCATATCCGTCAATAAATTAGAAAAAAAAGAAAAAATTTTATTTACGTTACTAATCTTGAATATACATGTCCCTTGGATAATCAAATATGGTAGTTTACGGAAAGCCGATTTTTATAAAATAAAGGTCATGATGGGATTTGAACCCACGGCCTAAGGTTTACAAAACCTTCGCTCTAACCAGGCTGAGCTACATGACCGCCGACAAAGTTAAATTTTTTTTGTCGCATAATTAAAAGTTTGTTGGCAATACAGTCCATTTAACTTTAGAATTTTTTAATTAAAGGAATATTTATGTACTCATAACTTTCATCGGTATAGACGATTTATGATTCTATATTTGATTCTGATAAATTAGACAGTCAATTGAGGTTTTTGGATTGGATATTTTATCAAGTATGTGTTAACGGATAGAACGATATGAGTTAAAAAAGTTAAGGGATTAATTATTCCTCATTCCCTTCAGCATCAGCAGCTTCTGATTCCTCTGCCTCTTCCTCAGAATTTCCCTCACCATTCTCCTCTATCGGATTGGGACTTTCAGTCATATCCTGAGTTTCAGTTGATGTACTTTTAGCATAGATTAGTCCACCCAACTCTCCGTCCGGATGTCCACTTGTAATAATATTGACATATGTCTGATTAGCGCTCATTGCGGATTGAAGATCTGAAAGACTTTTTCCTTCCATTGAACCTGTAAAGTCAGAAGCAGTGAAGTTCCCTTTAATTGAAATTCCATCCGACCTTTCAGACTTATCGCCTGTATTTAACAAATCGACCACCGCTTCTCCATTTTGTCCGATTTGTCCCATGATTATTTGAGCACCTGAAACATCTGTTATTCCCGTTATATTGATCTTGGAGCTAATAGCGTCATCTTTTAACTTGAAATTGGCTACACCCTCCGCTGGGGAATCAACAGGTGGAACCAAGTTATCTGCGTCAAGTTTCGCTCTAAATTTATTTTGTGCATAGACGAAATTCGAGTATGTGGCTGAGACGAGTAGCATTGTTAATAGCGCACCAATTATGATGGCTAAGTGTAGTGTTCTATCGTTTTGCATGAGGAAATTGCTAACACACTGCATATAAATATTGGTGCGGATCTGATAAATCTGCCTGCCAATTTTTTTATTATTTAATGTATTGAACTAAATTGATGGGCGCTTCAGTATACAATGCACCACCCAATGCCATTCTAACAAATGAATTCAAGATAGGCGTAGTGCGACCTATCAAATTTTAATTTAAAATTTCTAGTACGAGTATCTAATTGTGGTAAGTAACATGATTGTAAATCAAAAAGATTCATTTCTATCTATAGTATGTTGGCTTATATCGATCAGTGAATACCAGTAGGACAGTATTTATATTAATCTCAAGTGTGTCTTTTGTATTAGTAACAACATAAGGAATAGCAATTAATTACTTCAAATACTCGGCTGAGGGATCTAACTCTGGGAACGGAATAGGAATTTCTCCCCCCTGATATTAATATAGAGACTGATAGTGATCAACAATGCGACTGATTTGCCAGACGTTATTGGCGGTCAGGGAGACTGTGAAGGAAGTAATGAAACGGCTAATGGTTTAACTGGTAATTTATTGAGTAGTGAACCTTCTGAAAGTAGTAACGAAACTGGCGACGGTGAATCTGATGACGGCAAAAATAGTGATTTGGATGTAAATATCAACAATAACATCGAAATTAAACAAAGATTGGATTTGATAATCTCGGTAGAAGAAGGAGAAGCACCAATTCCTAAAGCAGACCAAGATAGGATAGAATCTAAAGATAAGGTTATTGTTACTGAACGTAAAGGAATAACAGGCCCAGATTGTAGATCAGGGAACGTTCTTGATGGTGCCTCAAATGCAAAAGACCTGAGAGTCTTGGCGGAATGTCAAGATGCAACAGGTACTGTAATGCATACTAAAAAGATGGATGATGGGGATTACAAATTTTTCTTGAAGGTAGATGAACAATTCAAGTTCCTTGTTAATGCAAAGAACGATGAAAAAACGGACGGATTTCTAGTTGTAGAAATAGTACCTCCACATCAGGATGGCATGTATCTTCCCAAGGACGGGGAGCGTGTGCATGTGTGGGGCGCACGGGTAACTGATAAACCAAAAGGATGGCACGAAATACATCCTCCTTGGAAAGTGGTTAATCAGTAGTCTGCAAACACCCTATCTACCGGGGATATCTTTTATTCAGGAACGCAGTTCCATCAGATCTAATATTTTTATAATTTGTTGCTCATATGTAAATAACGCACACGAACACATAACATCATCATATTTCGCCGGTGGGGATTCATAGAATTACTAGTCCCAACCCATCGGTGTTGTGTAAGTCATCATCCAGGCATGAGTTTACTTAACCATCATTATTATTGTCTGAAGGTCACATTACTAGAATGACCGCCACCATAATATTACAATAAGAAATTTATTCCAATACTTCGATCAATAATCTAGAAAACATGGCAAAATTTCTTGTTGTGGTCACCATAGAAAACAAAGAACAAGTAGGAGATCCGGAAGGAGAAACTATAAAGAAGGATCTCATTCTTAGAAGTGGATATTCAAAAGTTGAATCAGTTAAATCTGTCAAATGCTACAATATTGTAATCAATACCAACTCAGAAGAAGAAGCGAAGAAGGATGTAACTAAATTGTGTGAGGAACTCAGAATTTACAATCCAGTCGTAAGCAACTGTACAATTGGACCAATTCACATAATCAGCTAGTAAATAAGAACAATGTGTTATTGTTTAACAAACTAACTACCAATTGTCACATTCTCTCAAGAGGGATAATACCTACAAAGGAAATAAAGATTTTCAAGATTTTTCGTATAGCTTCAACCAGTGAAATCCTAGCTTGAGATAGTTCAACATCGCTCTCTTTCAAAATTGGGAGTTTTTCGTAAAATAAGTTAAACATTGTGGCTAGCTCGTATGCATATAGCGCAATGAGCTTTGGTTCCATATTTTTGATAGTATCCTCTATGGATAAAGCGTATTTTGAAAGATGCTTTATCAGACGATATTCAATTGGATCTGATAAGAGAGATGCATCCCCAGAAAATGAATTAATATTTGACTTCTCGATAAGACGGCAACATCTGGCATATGCATACTGTAAGTATGGACCGGAATTTCCGTCGAGACTCAATGAATCTATCATATCAAATTTTAATTCCTTATCTAAATCATTCTTGATTAAACTATATCTCATTGCAGAAATTGCTATTTCTTCTGAAGTCCTTTCAAGATCTTTTCCAGTAATATCTGGGTTTCGCTTGATTGTTTCTTCCCTAGCTTTTCTATATAGAGTATCAAGCACAAAGTCAGCGTCGACAAATACTCCTTTTCGACCAGACATTTGTACTGACTTTTGATTCTCGGATTCCATACCCAAATCCTTTGCAGTTCTATTTGAAAGTAGGACTGGACCATACGCCAAATGCATATACCTATTTGAGTTTGATTCAAATTTATTTAAAATTTCCTTGATTATTTTTTGTAATCTTGTTTGTCTATTGTCAATGACAGTGATAGAATCTTCAGCGGGGAAGAAGTTTAGTTGATTTGCTTCGTTCAGATCATCAGTTGTACTACTCCACAAAGTTGTATTGTCCCATTGTTTCAAGAATACTTGATATCTGAATTGGTCTTCAAGCGTTCCTACCTTTAGTAATGCATAAGGGATATCCTTAGCAATATAAGTTGCAGTTCCATCACTTCTTACTATAATTTTGATTCCTTCTACATCAGAACCAAAGACCCAGCATCCAGCATTTTCACCTTCAGTTTCCTTGATTATTATGTTTTCATTTCTCATTCGCTCAAATGTTTTTTCCCATAACTTTGATATTATGATGTGCGATTCAAAATTCAATAAATCATAGCGAGCCTTCATTCTCCAACATGTCCTTAGCTGATCTTTTAGAACCTTCGATGTAATTTCAGAGGCAAATGAGATTATTTCTGGATCACCTTGTTCTAACTTCTTCAACAATAACTTTCTTTTTTCAACCAACGTTGGATCCTTTTCATACAAATCATTTACTTTCACATAGATCTCGTTACCGCAATATGTATCAAACTTGATATTATTGTTAGGTGGTGTTACTGGAAATTTTAGGAATAAGAACCCGACCAGAATATCAGCAACTTGTAGTCCAGAATCATCCACATAGTTTAGAACTTTAACGTCGTGGTTGGTGTCTCTCAATATTCTGTATATGGTATCGCCTATCGCTACGTTTCTCAAATGACCCACATGCAATGCTTTATTTGGATTGACACTGGTGTGCTCAATAATCACTTTTTTCCCTTTACCTATATCCACCCTTAAATTGTCATTTTTCAAGATATGAGAAATTACCTCCTCGCCTATTAGGGCGAGATTTGCTTCAAAATTAATATATCCACTCTCATGTGCAACAACAGATGAAATGTACGACTGCGAATTAGAATCTGTCTTACGGAATTGATGATATTGTTCAACCAGCATTGATGCTATCACGTGTGGCGATTTTTGTAATTGCTTTGTCAGCAAGAAAGCAACATTACAACTCAAGTCTCCAAACTCCTCTCTGGTAGGCTCTGTGAGATTAAATGTTTCATTCTTGATCTCCAGTTTTTTAAGTGAGAATTTCACTGCCTCGTTGGCTTCACTGATAAATTTTTCAAAACTCATTTTTTATCTCAAATAGTTTAAACTGACATAATCAATAGCGTCACACAATCCTACTCCTTCTTTACCATTTACAACATGATTTGCATGAACCTTAACTTCATCATCAGAATGACCTAATGCAATACTGAGCCCACAGTTTCTGAAAACAGGAATGTCAGTTTCACTATCTCCAATTGCTACTACTTCTTTTGGTTCAATTCTTAGGAACTCTAATGCAAGATTTAGACCTCTAGCCTTATTCACACCCATCTCATTGATATGAAATGCATATTTGCTATCTACTATATCCAATTTCAATCCCTTTTCTTTCAATATATTCTTGCCCTCCTCTATATCAAAGGTCCTTTGCAATACAACTTCAGATAACCTGGGAAATACTGGTTTGATGTCTACATTAGAGAGTGATTGTTTCAATATTTCATAACCCTTCAAACATAAATCCTTATTTCCAAGAATTGTATGATCTGAAGGTCCATTAGAAACAACTCCTCCATTCTCTCCTACTGCCACCCTAGTTATGCCAAGGAAAACTGACAAAACATAGGCCTCCACTGAAGAACGACCCGTAACAAAGAATACTCGATATCCAATCTTTTCAAGAAACCTCAATTTGGAAACCGCTGGCAGGTAGATCATTCCATTTCCATTTTCCGTTAAGGTACCATCGATATCTACTGCAAATGCTTTGATCTTCAAGTCATTCCTCGACAAGGGCTATATGGATTATTGTGTTGAGATTTGTCCATCATTAACTTTTCTAAATCAACATGAGAAAACATCCTGACAATCGCAACATTCGAAAAGTGATTTGGAAGATCTCCGTGAAAAAATTCCATTTACGATTAAATATTTCTATATTTCAATATTCAATGGGTCCGTGGCCCAGCCAGGATAGGGTGCTGATTTTCAAGCATAAGCCTCCGGAGCCAGAGTTCGTGGGATCGAAGCCCATCGGACCCGTGTTTATAGTAGTCCTCTAAGTGGACTCAATCAATGTAATACTGACTTTAATCCCCCACAATACCAACTTGCCCAAAATTTTTGGAAATCTAATCTGTACTACTAGTTTATATCTAATACCCGCCATACTATGATTAGAGAAGATTCTAATTGTTAGAAAAAACCCTAAAAAGTATTGAACCCTTTACCTCAAACGTAGAAAAAAATTCAAGATTCTGTATAGGATGCGGAGAACCTGCGACAAAGTTAGTCAAATATAGTACTGAAGGAGCTATCATAATCGAGAAGTATTGTGAAAAATGTGCCAATGCAATCGAAGCTAGTTCGTCACTTAAGGATAGAAGCTAATTCAAGGTATCATTATAAGCGGTACTGAAAATATACCTAAAATCTAAAAGAGTAAATTGCAGGAGTTTAGGTTATATGTTATCCTTCCCGGCCTGTTCCCTGGAGAGGAGTAACGATCCGGGTAGGACTTTAATGAAGATCTGTTCCCTAAATGAGTGACTTGTTCCTTGGCATTATTCCAGACTTTTTTTGGCCAATCATTGTTAAGTTAATCAAATATTTATTTTACATAGATATTTCTCAAGTTTTGAGAAACAATAAATTGTTTAAATAAGCGTAATGAAATTGATATGATCCTTCCTTTGAACTATAATGTGAAGAAAAAACCGGTTTGTTTAATTGTTTGAATTTGTGTGGGATTATTGATATTTGTTACGGGTTTCCTACTAAGATAATCATCTATAAAATCATCTTGCTACCAAGTTATGTATATGTCCAGTATGTACTGTGTGTCTATGCTCGCATTCTGTTCCTTCAGGCGGATTTAATTCATCGCCAGAGACGCAAGCAAAGAACAAATCTCCTTTTTGAATCGGGCCAATTTCAGGCATCTGGTCATATACGAAAGGAATGATTAAGGTATTATGATCAGATTCTTTGAGTAACTTTTCTGCATCAAGGGTCTTCGTATTAAATTCCCCTCTAATCATGGTAACCACTTTGAGTTCCTTCACGTCCTTTCTATCTGACAAAGGAATGGAGATTTGGAGAGTCGGTTTGTTTATAGTTGCATTTTCTCCACCGTTTGAAGGCTGGAATGACCCCGTGGACAGGGTTTTTTCACTACCTGACCCAAGGTTAACTTTATTTTTTCCACCAGTACTCCTTATATTACCCTCGACGCAAGAATAGGAGTTCATTTCATTTGTTTGAGGATTAAGGTCATATGCACATACAAAAAATTCGTCCCTATCACCTACTTTAACAACATCATTTTTCTGATTGAATCTAAATGAAACAATAGTGCTCTTTGATTTCAAGTCTTTACCTGTTACGTTCTTAACCTGAGTATCACCATTGGCAGAGGCTACAACCTTCATTTTAGCAGGGTCATTTAATTTTTGTAAATTTATTTTGGCCTCGATCTCAAAATCACTTGCTGCAAATACTGAATTATAGGAGATAATAACTGAAAATGACAAAATCATAATACCCAAAATACATAATGGCAATGCTAACAGTATTTTCCCATTGAATTGTGATTTGTCCATCGTTTTTAACTTGTGCAAAATCACATATATAATACTAATTGAGTTTAATCGATTCAAAAATCAAGTGGTTACCAAAATCCTTGTCGATTTTCATGCTTATTTTTGACCCATACGCCTTGTATGAAATCGAACAACGAGTATTAATTCACCCATTGGTTCCCCGTTTTAGGCGTCCTATGAAAATTAATTGGAAATCCTTATATGAGTTAAAAAATGATTCGATTAATATAATATGAGCAGTGAACTGGTTGTTCTACGTGATTATAATAACCAATTAATGAATAGGAGAGAGCTCCAGGTTATTTTTAGAAACGTATCAGGAAATATAAAAAGGAAGGATGCAATTGAATCAATATCCAAAGCAAACAATGTGGATTTAAAGACAATCATACCAATAGAAATCAAGTGTAATAAAGGAAGTACCGATGTTAACGCTTTTTTTCACATTTATAAAGATGAGAAAAGCGCGCAGGATATTTTACCAAAGTTCATATCAATGAGACTAATAGATAAAGCGGAAAGAAAGAAAATATTCGATGAAGCAAAAGCTCAAAAATTGAAAGAAAAGCAGCAAAGTTCAGAAAAGGGTAAATCAAAGAAATAGAGGAATATGAACATGGTTGATAAAAAGGAAGATTCAAAATCACAAATATACACTTTCTACGATATTTCTGGTGACAAAGCGACTAGGAAGAAGAGGGATTGCCCTAGATGCGGGAAGGGGGTATTCATGGCAGAGCATAAAGATAGAAACACCTGTGGTAAATGTGGCTTTACTGAATTCAAGCAAAAATCAAAGTAGCCAAAGATACCTTTCTGTTTTTACGATACAACATTCTTAATTTAGCGAATTTTCTTCGTTAAGAATATCCAAAATATCAATTTTATTACAATGGCATTTCCTTCCCAGTATCTGTGGTAAAGTTGGAGAAATATCAAGACCATCTCCCTCAATAAATTTTCTAATTGGAAGTCCGTTGTCACATGTTATGGTCAATTCCAATTTTCTATGAGTCTTGACTTTGATATCCATTTGATAGATTAATTTCCAGTTTTTGCTTTTCCTGTTGATAATTTCAACTATCATTATTCCGAAATCAGTGAAATTCTTAAAGTCAGATGTTCGCAATTTTTCTTGAAAAGATACAAGAGTCATAACCTTTTTTACATAAAGTGGTGCGGAGGTCGGCAATGCTCTTACCTTTTCTATTAATTTGAACAAGAGTCCATTGGATTGAATTGATAAGCCTTGTTTGAAACTAATTTTTTTTGAATTTTTAATTGAAACGTAAAATGGTCTTCCGTTACCAAGTACCAGACTTTCAGGCTCTTCTTTTCCTACTGGCCAAAAAATAATCGAATCTGAACTGAATTGATCTGATATTTCTTTTTTCAGGATTTTTTCGATATGACGCTGATTGATTTCCAGTCTATCATTTGTAGAATTTTTGTTCTTAATTTGAAATCCCTTTATTTTATTGTAGCGACCTCTTAATATTACGGTCTTTGAGATTACAGAAACTTTTGTTTCAAATTTTCTACCAATTTGTACGTTAATAGTAATGTCGGGAGAATGTAAATCAGTCTTCTTATTTGAAACTTTGCCAAATTTTTTTCTAATTTCACGTAATATGCTTGTCTTTATATTTTCTATTCCTCTTATCTTAAATCTTGATCTAAATTTGTCTTCATTGTCATAAAAGCTGTGATCCAGGGTAAGCCCAATTTGGAAGGTATCGTATTGATAACTTTTAGTAGCTTGAGTAAGCTTGTTACATGTTTCCTCTAATCGGTTCCATAATCCATGACAAATTTGGCACTGTCTAGTAATTTCTTTAGGACGGTAGTTTCTAATATGTTGCCTCTCTGAACACCATTTGCATAGATTGTATTCTGATTTACTTTTCAATTAGTTGCATCTTACTATCCTATACCTAATCTTCTTAGCATTCCTTGCATTTGTCTTCCTTTGCTTTGCTTAATCATGCTTTTTGAATTGTTGAAGTTCTTTATTAGATCCTTCACGTCATGTTCAGCAACACCTGAACCTCTAGCTATTCTTTTTCTTCGTGAATCATTTATTACCTCAGGACTTTTTTTCTCTTGTTTTGTCATGGATTGTATAATGTATCTCCATTTTTCCAATTTACCCTGTATTACATCAAGTTGATCTTCTTTAACCAATCCTGACAGACCGGGCATGTTGTCTATAATGTTTCTAAAACCCATTTTGCCAACACTTTCCATTTGTGAATAAAAGTCTTCAATGGTCATTTTGCCACTTAATACTCGTTTAGATTGATTTTCGTCTGCCTGTAATTCTAAATCTTTCGCTAAATCCAAGATCGCCTTGATGTCTCCCATTCCTAGCAATCTGCCAACAAATCTCGTGGGACTGAACTCTTCAAGGTCGTCAATTCTCTCACCGTTTCCGATAAAGAAGATCTTTGCACCTGTTACTGCCGACGCGGCCAAAGCCCCACCACCTTTCGCAGTCCCATCAAGTTTTGTTATAATGATCCCACCTACAGGAACTGTATCATGGAACGACTTTGCCTGACTATACGCCTGTTGTCCGATTGTTCCATCTATTACCAATAGAATCAGATCGGGTTTAGAAATGTTGTACATACTTTTCATCTCCTCTAAAAGCTCTGCTTCATCTTTATGTCTTCCAGCAGTATCAATTATTACTACATCCGATCCTGCATCTTTAAAATGATTAATTCCATTTTTAAGTATTGAAGGTGCATCTTTATTATTTTCGTCTCCATAAACTTCTACATTTATCTTCACACAATTCATTTTGAGTTGGGTTAATGCACCTGGTCTCCACGTATCTGCCCCAATTACTCCAACGCGATACCCATGTTTTGTTAGCCATCTTGCTAGCTTTGCAGTAACAGTTGTTTTACCACTTCCTTGGATACCAAACATCAATACAATATTGAGTTTTCCGGGAGAAAATGAAATGACTTGTTTTTCGGGTTCTTTGTTTTGAGCATTATTATCTCCGGTGTAACCCATCAATCTCGAAAGTTCATCATAAAGTATTGAGACAATATGATCCTTCCTGGATAGTCCTTTCGGAGGAGACTCCTCCAACGATCTTTTTTTCAAATTCTGGGTTATATTCAATACCAATCTCACGTTGACATCAGATTGGAGTAGAGCTCTTTGGACATCTTTGCACAATGAATCGATCAGTTCTTCATTTACATCTGATGCGCCCACGAGTTTTTTTAAAGCTGCCCCAAGACTTGAGCGAAGATTGTCTAACATTGTTTATCTACTAAATCATTGACAATCGGTGTTTATTAATCAATATTTAGAATCTATGAGGTAAATTAGCTTACTTATGGCCTTGTGCGAATATGAGTTTAAGACTGGTGGGAGTTAGATTGACCGAATGAACAAGAAACAGCCAATCTCCCCCAGGTGTTTGGTGCTTTGCTTAGGACATGTTACTACTGTCATGATCTATAAATGACTATAAACCGAGGTACTCATGATTTCTCCACAAATAAGCCACACTCTCAATATTTATGATAGATAAGACCAAAATATCGAAAAATATTAATCAATTAGTCGCATTCAATGCTTATCTATTAATTCATAATCTGTTATTTCAAAAACTCCATTGTCTCCAAACCATTTTACCATTCCCTTTCTAATTTCTAGTTTTTTCTTGTAGATTGGACAATCAATAACTAATGTTTCTGCCTCTCCTCCCTCGAAATTTAGGTTAAATCCACATTTTAGAGAGAGAGACTCTAGCGTCTTTACATTTTCGTGGTTTAGTGTAATTCCGAGCCATTCTCTACCCAATCCTAATGCGGAGACACCAACAATAGTTATTTTGAATTTTTCATCGATCAAAGTGTGAAGGTAATTGTTGGGATTCAAATTCCACAAAGGAGAATATACTGTCAAATGCAGATCTCCACAAACTTTTTCAAAATTTCGTTTTTGAAACTTGCTTGAGATTCCACCATGGACTATCCCTTCTATTCTGAATTCGTCTTTTACCGTTGAAAGAGCATTTTCAAGTACATACATCTCATTTTCTAATCTCGAAGATCTTGATTGAAAGTTTCTAATTGGTAGGCCAATTGCTTGCGCCAGTGTTCCCGTAAGGCGGATGTTAGGAAAATGAAATAGTAAACTATCGCTAATTTCGGGTATTATGGATATCAAACACACAACTTCATGTCCAAGTCTTTTCATTTCAAAAATAGAGTAATTACTATCCTTTCCGCCAGAATATAGTGAAGCTAATTTCAATTTTGTATAATATCAAAGAAGGTAATCGCACTGGTCTTATAATCATTAACATCGAACGGAACAATTCGTAATTGGAAGATTTTTTTACCTCTGTGCAAACTCATTGTGTAGATGAA
>JAICQW010000065.1 GCA_025937665.1 Nitrososphaeraceae archaeon
AGATATTGAACCGCAATTAAAGATACAATTATAACAGTTTTAAAATTATGATATTCATGTTTGTCGGCTTCTCTATTTAATAGAGCAAAAGAAATAATACCAGGTGGTGTTAACAGTCCGGTTCGTTTCTATGAACCATATCCCTTCTTTGCCTCATATGGCAGAGGTTCAAAGATTATCACAGAAGATCATGACACCCTAATAGACTATTGCCTAGGATATGGTGCTATTATTTTAGGACATGCATATTTTGAAATTATAAGTGCAGTGAAGAAACAGCTGGAAAAGGGCAATATTTTCTGTGTTCCTACAGAAAATGAGGTTAGACTTGCCGAACTGATAATTGAAATGGTTCCCAATATGGAAATGGTCAGACTTATGAGTACTGGGGCAGAAACAACAATGCATTCTATCAGGCTGGCAAGGGCTTTTACAAAGAAGAAAAAGGTGGTCAAGTTTGACGGATGTTACCACGGTGCTTATGATTATGTTATGGTAAATCCGGGTTCAAGTGCCTCAAATAATTCATTTAATGGCAATTTAGTAGAGGCGATGAATCAAACATTACTATTGCCATATAACGACTTAGGTGAGCTCGAAAATCTGGTCAGGACAAACAATGATATTGCTTGTGTGATTGTTGAACCGGTTTTGGCAAACATGGGTTTAATTATACCAGAGGAGGATTATCTCAGTAAATTAAGAAGAATTTGTGAAAGGGAAGAAATAGTTTTGATTTTTGATGAAGTTGTAACGGGTTTTAGACTTTCACCGGGAGGTGCCTCGGAATATTTTGGAGTGATACCAGATATTATGACACTTGCAAAATCAATTGCTAATGGGTTTCCACTTTCTGCCATAGCTGGGAAAAAGAAGATAATGGAATTGTTATCTCCAGAAGGAACTGTATTTCAAGGAAGCACTTATGCAGGAAACCCAATTTCTACAAGTGCAGGGATTGCGACATTAGAAAAATTAAGTAGCCTGAAAAATGAGTTGTACCCAAAGCTTTCACGTTTCACCGATACTTTATCCAATGGAATTAGAGATCATCTAAGAGATCTAAAATTTAAGGCGAGTGTAAATAATATCTCCTCCATGTTCCAACTCTATTTTACAGATGAAAAAATAAAAGATGCTTCTAGTGTTAGAAAATCAAATAATATTCTTTATAAGAAACTATTTGACGAACTCTTAAAGTCTGGGATATTCATACCACCTTCGCAATTTGAAACTTGTTTCATATCCTATTCACATGATGATGATGACATTGATAGAACCATCGAATCATTTGCAAAGGCATTGAAAAAAGTGAAAGAGTTTGAATAAGTACACAGTCGCAACACGTGGAAGCAAATTGGCCCTAATACAGACTGAAATAGTAACTGACAATTTGCTCAGGCATTATCCTACTGTAAGATGTGATGTTGTAAAAATTAAGTCTAGTGGAGATATTAATAAAGACAAATTACTTTTTTCTGTGGACGAAAAGGGAGTATTTGAAAAGGAAGTTGATAGAGCTGTTCTCGAGGAGGAGGCAGATTTTGCAGTGCATAGTATCAAGGACATTCCGACTGACATTGGCGACGAATTAGTCGTAGCATCAATACTAAAGAGAGAGAAGCCAAACGATGTCTTAATTGGAAAATCAAAATCAAGAATAGAATCATTAGAACCAAACTCCCATGTAGGCACAAGCAGTTTAAGAAGAGCTGTTCAAATAAAAAGGAAGAATCCGAATGTAAAAGTGATTCCAATAAGAGGTAATGTCGAAAGTCGGGTGAGAAAATGTATTGAAGGTCCTTTTGACGCCATTGTTTTGGCAGAAGCTGGCCTGAAAAGACTTAACTTGACAAGTTTCATAATTCAGCGTTTTAACCATCGAGATTTCGTTCCAGCTCCAGGACAAGGAGCAATTGGAATCGTATGTCGAAAAGATAACAAAAACTTAATTACTAAATTACAAAAAATTGAAGATAAACCATCTAGATATGCTATCGATGCAGAGCGATCTCTGATCCACTACTTGAATGCTGGTTGCAGATTTCCAGTAGGTGCCATAGCGTTACCTAATTTGAAAACTAATAGAATCGTTATGTATTCAACAGTATTTTCTGCCGATGGTACTCAATCAATAAACATAAAAAAATCAGATGTTATATCAAATGCGTCTCAGGTTGGAAGGGATGTAGCAATTGACCTACTATCAAAAGGAGCAGCAGATTTTGCTCATGAATGGCGAGAGGCATTAGAAAAGTGGAACAATCAAAGGTAAAACCAAAAGGTATAGTGTATATCTGCGGAGCAGGTCCAGGTGACCGAAACTTACTAACAATGAAGGCTTGCAAACTATTGTCACAATGTGATGTTATTCTTTACGACAGGTTAGTAAACAAAGGGATTCTTAATATGGCCTCTTCTCAATCAGAAAAAGTTTATGTCGGTAGGGAGTCAGGTGATCCTACTACTAATCAAATGATTACAAATGAGTTAATGCTAAAGCATGCAAATGATGGAAAAAAAATACTGAGATTGAAAGGCGGTGATCCATTTATTTTTGGTCGGGGTGGGGAGGAAGCTGAATTCCTCGCATCCAAAAATATAAAATACGAAATAGTCCCTGGAATATCTTCTTTAAATGGCGCAGCGGTGTATTCGGGTATTCCATTAACACACAGAGATTATTCATCATCTGTCGTGATATTAACAGGTCATGAATCAATTGAGAAAAAAAAGTCATCCATAAAATGGAGATCCATTACTAAGGCGGCTGATACCATTGTGATTTTCATGGGTCTGGAACAATTAAATGATATTACCAGAAAACTGATTGGAGCTGGATTAACCAGAAATGCAAAGATTGCGGTCATTGAAAATGCCACTTCAAATAAACAGAAAGTAGTCATTGGCAATTTAGACAATATTGAAAAAAAGGTAAAGCAGAAAAAAGTTCATTCTCCTGCGATAATAATTGTCGGAAAAGTTGTAGGAATTCAAAACAAAATAAACTGGTTTGTTCCAAGTATTTAGACTAACTTCCATTATCAATATCCTAAAACAGTAATCCTAATGCTTTTATGACAAGCAAATTTTATTATCTTATTGGGTAAGATTTTAGTTAACAAAACTATTGCAATAACACGTAGTGAATTAAATAATACTGAATTCATACGATTGGTAAAACAAGAAGGCGGCACACCAATCTCCTTACCAACAATGAAATTAATTCCTATTGATTCGCAACAATTTCTTGAAAAATTCTCTCAATTTTGTTCCAAACAATACGGCTATTACTTATTCATGAGTCCTAATTCTGTAGATCTATTCTTCAAATTGGTGAAAGAAAATAATTTAAATCAATTATTGGAGCAACAACTAGCTCAATGTGATGTTATTGCAATAGGACCGTCAACAAGAAAAAGGCTTGAATCGAACAAGGTTTTGGTAAAGTGGCAGCCAACTGATTATTCTACTTTTGGTATTCTGAATTTATTAAAAAAATTATCGGTCAAACCAGGGACTCGGATAATGATACCTAGGAGCGGGGCATCAAACTCTTTTCTAAAGGATGAATTAGATTCAATGTCAATAATCCTGGATGAATTTTACATCTATTATCCTCAAGTAGAAACGTCAAATCAGACATGGATTGATTTCTCAAAGAAAGTCAAAATGAAAAAGGTACAGGCCATAATTTTTACTAGCCCTTCGGCGGTTCGCTATTTCTTTTCAATAATGCAAGTAGTTCTCCCCGACTTTAAGCGGCATGTCAATGAGATAGAAGCTTTGATAAGCATTGGTCCTAATACGACAAGAGAACTCAAGTCGAAGGATATTTCCCCAATTGAATCTGATGAACATACAATTAGAGGTACTGTACAATTGGTAAACAGGATTTTTTCCAGAAAATAAGAATGCGTGTTTGCTCACTGTAATGTTTGTGTGGGAATAACAAGGTTTTTCAAACGAAGGTACTGAATACTATGTGATATTAACAATATGTCCGATAAGGGTAGCGAAGGTGCAACTGACATTGACACATTGAAGGACATAGGTCCTGCAACTAAAACCTCTTTGAAGGAAGCTGGTTTTAGGTCAATTAAGGATCTAGTTATTCGAGGTCCGATGGATATTGCAGAAGCTACTGGGATTGCAATAGAAAAATGCATAACGCTGTGCAATAAGGCAAGAGAAACGTTAGAAGATATTGGCGTTTTTGACAAGCCCTTTATTACTGCAAATCAAATTTATGAAAAGAGAAAATCAGAATATCGTATTGCTACAGGTTCAAAAAATCTAGATGATCTTCTAGGAGGAGGAATAGAAACACGGGCAATTACCGAATTATATGGCGAGTTTGGTACAGGAAAGACCCAAATTTGTCACACCCTTTGCGTCACTGTTCAACAAAATGACGCGGAGGGTAATCTTTCCAGGGCTCTATATATTGACACAGAAAATACATTTAGACCAGAAAGAATTGCCTCCATTGCCTCTGCAAGGAACATTGATCCCAATACAACTCTTGAAAATGTCATCGTTGCAAAAGCATACAATAGCTCCCATCAAGAAGTAATAATTCAGGAATCGCCGAATGTTATCAATCTACACAACATTAAACTCATGATAGTTGATTCCATTGTATCTCACTACAGGGCAGAATTTCTTGGAAGATCTTTCTTATCAGAAAGGCAGCAACGGATTAACAGATTACTGCACATACTTCTAAGGATTGCTGAAACATGTAAAATTGCAGTAGTATTGACGAACCAAATTCAGTCATCACCCGATGCGCTATTTGGTGATCCTAACAAGGCAACAGGGGGGAACGTCATGGCCCATTCGAGCACGTACCGGCTCTACCTAAAGAAATCTGGCAAGAATAGAATTGCTAGAATGGTCGACAGCCCTTATCATTCAGAAAGAGAGATACTGTTTGCACTAAACGACCAGGGTATTGGAGATCCACAGAAATAGTGGTTCACTCCAACAGAGAATACCGAGGAACTTAAATTCATTAAGCAAAAAATCAATTTTAGGCAAAATTACCAGTTAATATTAAATTAAGGAGTAATATGATAATTCAGCATGCCAAAATCTCATGGTATTAGAAGGAAATCCAGACATATTATGACTAAAGGCAATATGTCAAAGGGACTTTCACATTTACTAATCAACTATTCAATCGGCGATAAGGTAGTAGTAATAATAGATCCTCGGGAACACAAGACAACCCCGCACAGAAGATTTCAGGGGAGAGTAGGAGATATCAAGGAAATTGGTAGGAGAACTGTCAAGATCGGAATTCTTGTTGGCGATAAACAAAAGTACTTGCAAACCAAGTTTAACCATATCCGCCCCATAAAATAGAAGGTATTGAGTAGTGACAAAAATAACAAAAAAAGAGATGATAGCACTTCCAGATGTAAAGGAGATACTAGAAGCCAAGAAAGTCGATGAAATGGATCAAATCCAGCGATGGACTTATGATTATGTAAACAAGTTTTCAAAAACTAGTAGAAAACAGGCACAAAAACTTGTCAGTGAACTAGTAAGCCAATGCAACCTTACTGAGGAAGAGGCTGTTGAAATTGTGAATATCTTACCTTCTACATTGGAGGAAATCAGGGCCTTTACATTTGGTTGGAAAAAATTGATATTAACATCCACTTCAGAAAGCATTTTACAAAAAATTACAGCAGTGCATGAAACTTAAAAAGTACGCAGTACATTATTGCAAGTAATTGGATTCTACCAATCATAGTAACTTTCATAATAGACACACAGGTCATGATTATAACCTGCATAGTCATAAGTTTGAAGAATATGCATATGTTCTTGATTTCACTCTTAGAGGAAAATCCACTACAATAAGAGGAAGAGAAGGGATAATCATTCAGGCAATAGGCGAGAACCGTTTGACATTATTGGAATTACTAGGAATACAGAACGCTAATTTTGATATCGGCGAAAGAGTGTATATTGGGAAAGAAGGAAGAAACAAGATAATTAGCGTTCTTGGCAAGTTACAATACGATTCAATATCGCAAACCGCAAAAAATGAACTTCCCCCTATCGTTGAAAAGATAGTGCTTGCAAATGAGGAACGATTTGTTACTTACATTAATACAGCTCAGCCGATCACACCGAGAATACATTCATTAGAATTGATACCAGGAATAGGTAAAACATATATGATGAGCATAATCAACGACAGGGAAAAGAATAGATTTACTTCTTTCTCAGATATACAATCAAGAATAGGTCTTAAGGATATTCATAAACTCGTAGCAAAAAGGATAGTTGAGGAAATCACCAAAGAGACCAGGATGACACTATTCGTTGGAAGATGACAAAAGAAAAAATCTTGGTCAACATTTTCTAATTGACTTTAACATAATTTTCAAAATTATAAAAGCCTGTAACGTTGGAAAGAATGATGTAGTATTGGAGTTTGGTACTGGATATGGATATCTTACAAAAAAGATAGCACAGACTGCTAAATTGGTGTATACTTACGAAATTGACAAGGAGATATATGCTGAAGCAAAGAATTATCTTATTCAAAATAGCAATGTTGTAATTTTCAACCAGGATTTCTTTAAGCAGGAGCATCACGAATTTGACTTTTTTTTATCGAATATACCCTATGCTAGATCAAAAGAGATAATGAAGTGGTTATCGATTCATGAGTTTAGAGAGGCCGTAATTATGGTCCAAAAAGAGTTTTCTGAGAAACTTACAGCATCGCCGGGGAATGAGGATTATTCTGCCGTTTCGGTTTTTTCTCAGTATTGTTTTGATATTGAACAACTTTTTGACGTTACAAAAAATTCTTTCCATCCGCCTCCAAAGATAGACTCCAAGGTTATCAGATTAAGGAGGAAAAAAAATAACATGGACCTTAAAATTATTTCAGGTCTAGAATATTTATTTAGTAACAAAAATAAGAATGCAGGCACATTATTAGAATCCAAGCAGTATCAAAATAAAAAAATCAGTCAATTAAATGTTGAAACTTTGGTTGATATTTCCAATGACCTAATCAAGAATAAGCGATAAAGAGTAAAAAGGCTAAAAAAAGTTGTACAGTTATAAATTTGCGTTTGTATTTAATCACCATTGTATTTCCCTTCAGACGACAGTATTTTTCTATCTGATATAGTCAATCAGTACCATGGACAGTTGGCTTTAGAAGTAGGAACTAGTAGCGGAATCATTCTTAAAGAATTGTCCAAGAATTTTGGGATCGTAATAGGAACTGATCTAGATCTTAATTCTTTAATACATTCGCAAAGTATCTTGAAATATGATAGGCTGATTTGCTGTGATGCTACCTCAGTATTACATAATGTAAAATTTGATCTGATAGTAACAAATCCACCATATCTACCAAATAATCAAAATCATGTCGACAAAACTATTGATGGTGGACCAAGTGGTATTGAAGTTTCAATCCATATTCTAACTAGTGCACTTGATAAACTGACAAAAGCGGGGAAGATACTCATAGTGGTATCAAGTCTTTCTGATAAGAAGAAATTAGAAAGATTCATAGTAGAAAATAATCTTGTGATGAAACAGATAGCTAAAAAGAATCTATTTTATGAATCATTAGAAATCATGGAGATAAGTAGAAAAAATACAGCAATGAATATGAGTACCAACTTAGTTACCATATTAGGGTAAATGAGATTTAGACCTTTTTGCAATTTCATCGGCCATTTCACTTAAGGTAGCTGAACCGCCCAGGTCATATGTTAGACATTTTCCCTCGTTAATTGTCTCTTCAGCCGCAGCAAAAATTGCATCACAAACATCATTCTCTCCAAGGTATTTGGCCATCAATGCCCCGGATAGAATAGTAGCAACTGGATTCACCTTATTAGCTCCAGCATATTTGGGTACACTTCCGTGTGCTGGTTCAAACATAGCATATTCATCTCCATAGTTTCCGGAATAAACGTTTCCAATTGAACCTACATGTCCCGAGGCACACTCAGATACAATATCCATAAACAAGTTTGTGCTTAGTAAGATGCTTTTGTTAAATCGTTCCGGGTTCTTTACCAATTGTTGCGTCATATTATCGATATAGTATTCCTCCACGGAAATATCTCCGAATTCTGCTTGTATATCTTGAATTGCTTTCCAGAATATACCATCAGTTTCTTTTAATATGTTCCTCTTTGTTATAACATAAATTTTCTTAAATTTCATTTCAGAGGCAACCTTAAACCCATGTTTTACTACATTTTCACAACTCTTCCTCGTTATCTTTCTTACTGCTATAGCAGCATCATCACCTATCCTGAATTCTATTCCAGAATACAATCCTTCAGTCGCTTCTCTAATACAAACAAAATCCAACTGATGTAAAGAATTTTTATACGTCTTTATTGGACGAACATTGGCATAGAGATTAAACTTTTGTCTAATACTAACAGCCACACTCCTAGGCGCATTTGGAGTTGGAATCGTCGTGGTTGGTCCTTTAAAACAAGCATCGGAATCTTCCAAAAGTTTCCATACTTCATCAGAAATATATGAACTGCCACCATTTTTTGTCCACCACTCTGAACCCGCATCGCATGGAATTAATTCTATTTTTGAATGACATTCCTGTAGTACGTTTACCATTGCGTTAACAAGTTCTGGTCCGGTTCCATCTCCTTTTATGACGACTGCGGATTTACTCAATTCTATTCAAAAATGAAACTGTCCATTTATATCTATTTGGAGACCAGTGAAATCCTAGCCAAATATGTATCACTCAATGGCGGCGAACTCGTAAGATTCGTAATTTTGACGAATTGGCTTTCAGAAAAATATGAGTAATCAATGTTGTAGTCGGAGAGAGTAATATTTTGGAATACATCTTTTCCAGTTGAATTATCCACTACTGAAATTGTCCTATTGTCTGAAGAATAGATTTTCATGAAATCGTCCAGTGTCAGCCTAACAGGCCGAACGAACTGAACATGAATTTCATCGCCAACCTTATCAGTATGAATAACTCTAAGACATTCTTTTCCGTCCTTCATTTTGCCTACATTATCTGGCAAGAATCTTTGTTGTCCATCAACTTCTAGGTCGATTTTTGAGTAGATGTTGAAAGTGTCATTGTG
>JAICQW010000099.1 GCA_025937665.1 Nitrososphaeraceae archaeon
CTCTCTATCGAAGGTGTACAGAGAGAGAAAATACGGGGTGGTAATGTCAAAGTACAGGTTCATGCTTCAAATGTACAAATCATTTCTCTAAATACTGATGATGATTATCGACTAAAAGGTATACCGAAATCAACTGATAAGAACACAAACACAAAAAAAGGAAAGGAAACAAAAAAATCAGTTGAAAAGAAGAAGGAATTGATTAAGGAGGAATCATAATCATGGCAAAAAAAGGAGGAGATAAGAGATTAAAACGACAACTTGCACCACGCTTCTGGCAAGTAAATAGAAAATCTCCAAGGTTTATTCTCAATACAATGCCTGGACCTCACACCAGAAAACTTTCCTATCCTATTGGCGTCGTCCTGCGCGATCTTTTACATGTTTGTTCAAGTATCCGAGAAGTTAAAAGATCCTTAAATAAAGGTCTGATTACCGTTGATGGAAAAATGATACATCATCCAAACTTTCCAGTTGGTTTGATGGATACCGTAGAAATTAAACCCTCAAATGAATTTTATCGATTTGTACCTTCGAATGGACATCCTCTATTACCTATAAAAATAAACGCAAATGAAAAAAACCTCAAGTTGGGAAAAATCAAATCCAAAGTTAGTTCGAAGAAAAAATCATATCAATATTGTCTTCATGATGGTAGAACATTCTTAAGCGAAGAAGCATATAATGTAAATGACACATGTTTAGTTGAATTACCAAAATTTGGTATCAAAAACCACGTACAGTTAAAGGAAGGATGCAGTGTTATTGTGACTAGAGGAGAGAACGCCGGAAATATTGGAAAGGTTGAAGGAATTAAGGATGGATCCTTTTCTCTTCCAAAGCGAGTGTTGGTCTCAATCGGTGAAAAAACCGTGGAATTGCCGATAGACATAGTCATGGCAGTTGGCACTGACTCTTCATTAATTCAGGTAAGCAAATAAAATGAGTACAGTAAATAATATGAAACAAATCAGCTTGGAAAAAGTTGTAATTAATATTGGAGTAGGAAAATCAGGTGAACCTCTAGAAAGAGCCAAAAATGCACTGGAGGAATTGACATCGAGAAAACCCACTCAATGTGGTGCAAAAAATAACGTCAGAGATTTTGGTATTCACAAAGGTGAACCAATTGGAGCCAAAGTTACACTAAGAAATACAGAGGCAATGGAATTTGCCAAGAGAATAATACAAGCAAAGAATAACCAATTGAAAGAATCGTCTTTTGATAACTATGGAAATATTTCTTTAGGGGTAAGAGAGCATATTGATATTCCGGGAGCAAAATACAATCCAGATATTGGAATTTTTGGAATGAACATATGCATATCGTTATCAAGACCGGGTTATAGAATAATCAAGAAAAGTAATCCCAGAAAGATGGGAAAGAAGCACAGAATTTCAAAGGATGAGGCAGTAGAATTTTTCAAAAGTATGGGAGTTGAGATGATCTAGTGCCAAAGCCAAGAGAATACGATATTACGGGTAGAAAACAGCGTGTACATGGAAAGGGCACTCGATGGTGCAAGAGATGCGGATGCTATTCTGGTCTTATTCAAGCTTACAATATTATGCTATGCCGACAATGCTTTAGAGAAGTAGCAATAAAATTAGGCTTCAAGAAATATGAGTAAAAGAATGGGTGAATGAGTTGCCAGCGTTAAATATTTTATCAAATCTTTTTGCCACTTTATATAACAATGAAGTGAGAAGGAAAAAAGAATGCATTGTAAGTCCATCTTCAAGATTTTCTAGCGAAGTACTACGGGTGATGCAAAAGCATAGGTATATTGGAGAATTCGAGCAGATTGATGATTCCAGGGCGGGTAAATTTAAGATTCAGCTTTTAGCCAAAATAAACAAGTGTGGAATAATTACTCCCAAATTCAGTGTCAGAAAAAATCAATACCTAAATTGGGAAAGGCAATTCTTACCGGCATACAATATGGGGATTTTGATAGTATCAACTAGCAAGGGGATAATGACGCATCATGAAGCTCAAGAAATGGGAGTAGGAGGAGTGTTGGTCGGATATGTCTACTAGAGAACACGTTTCAACATTAGAAATACCAGAAGGGATTTCAGTATCGCTAGAAGAGAGAACCATATCAGTTAAAGGAAAATTAGGCACAATAAAAAAGGATTTTACAAAACTTCCTGCTTTTCTAACAATTGAAAATAACATTGTAAAGATTGAACCTTACGGAACCAGAAGAAAGGATTTTGCTATTTCAAAAACTGCACAAAGTATCATAAATAACATGATAAAAGGTGTTCAAAACGGCTACAAATACAGAATGAAAATAGTATTCGCACATTTTCCAATAACGGTCAAGATAAAAGATGGAAAAGTGCATGTTGAAAACTTTTTTGGTGAGAGAAAAGCTAGAATATCAAATATTGTCGGGGATTCTACAAAAGTAGCTATCGAAGGTGACGATATTGTTATCACTGGGCCCCATCTCGAACATGTTTCTCAAACAGCAGCCAACATAGAGTTATCAACCAGAGTAAAGAACAAAGATCAAAGAGTATTTCTGGATGGAGTGTATGTTTACTCCAGAGAATAGGCTATAAAATCGTTATTAGTTATTGGGATGACTTTTATATAGAATATTTGCGCAAGTGAGTCAAGTGAAAACAGTTATACTTGCAGGAGGATTGGGAAAAAGACTGAGACCCTTAACCTCAGATAGACCAAAACCCATGATCCAGATCAATAACACTCCAATAATAGAGTTGCAAGTAAATTGGTTAAAAAAATGTGGAATTACAGACATCATAGTTTTAGTAGGACACCTTAAAGAAAAAATAAAACATCATCTTGCCGACGGCAAAAAATTTGGAGTTAACATTAGTTATATTGAGGAGAACGTTCCACTTGGAACTGGTGGAGCTTTGAAGAATGCAAGAGATCATATTATTCGGAATGGAGATACAGATTCTGGGTTTTTTGTAATAAACGGAGATATATTGACTAATTTGGATCCTTTCACGATATCTGACAAGGGATCAATGACACTTGCATTAGTTCCCCTAAAAAGTACGTTTGGAATTGTAGAAACTAATGGAGATCTTGTATCAAAGTTTATAGAAAAACCATTCATCAAAGATACGTGGATTAACGCAGGTGTGTATTATTTTTCAAATGAGATTTTTGATTACTTACCGGATAATGGGAATCTTGAAACGGTTACTTTGCCAATGTTGGTGGAGAAACAAAAATTAAAAGCAAAAAGATTTTCAAATAATTATTGGCGATCAATTGACTCACACAAAGATGTAGAGGAAGCGTCAAAAGAAGTACAAGAAGTATTTAAAAAATGACTGATAAGATCGGTCAAATTGGTATTAATCCTAGCAGTTTATTTAGCACTCAAGATATTTTAGAATTCGCCAAACTACTAGATAATAAACCACAAGTAGATTCAATATGGATACCAGAATCATGGGGTCGCGAAGCTTTTGTGATGCTTGGTGCAATTGCTGCACTTACGAGGAGGATCAAACTAGGTACATCCATTGTAAGTATGTTTTCTAGATCTCCTGCCACAACTGCAATGGCAGCTTCAACTCTTGACATTATTTCAAAGAATCGTACTGTAATTGGTATCGGAGCTAGTACTCCTATACTTGCCGAGAACTGGCATAGTACCAAATTTGAATTTCCTTTAAAGCGCATGAAAGAATATGTGACCTGTTTTAAAATAATCTCTAGCGGAGAAACAATTAACTTTGATGGGGATTTTTTCAAACTGAAAAATATGAAAATTATGCATCCATCTACTAGAAAGAAAATTCCTGTTTTTCTAGGTGCCGTGAACTCTGGAATGATAAAGTTGGCAACAGACATTGCGGATGGAATCATTTTGTATCTTCGTCCGTTTGATGAGCTTAAGGAAACGGTGAAACACATAAGGTCCGTTACTCCAGAAGAATCCAAAAACTTTGAAATCTCTTCAGTTTTCATCACTGCCATTTCAAACAGATATCCAGAACTTGCACGGAGAAGAGCTGCAAAAACACTTGCGTTCTATGTCGCCGTTGGAAAATACTATAACGAGTTCTTGTCATCTCATGGCTTCAAAAATGAGGTTGAACAAATATCGAACGATTATCTAATAAACGGTATTGATAATATCAGTGAATTTGTAACAGACTATATGCTTGATTCGCTAACGATATGTGGAACTGTTGAGGATTGCATCAGATCTCTCAAGCGTTTTGCCTCATGTGGAATCTCACTTCCAATATTACAGATAAATCCGGTTAAGGATAATTCGGAATCAATAAACGACTCTCTTCTTTTGGTACAAAATGTCTAGAGTTGGAATAGTCGATCAATCGACCTCAAAATTTACTAAAGAGACACTTCTTTCGGTAGAGGAACTGGCATGCGAACCGTGCAAAGAAATTCTGGAAAGATATAAAAACACGGATTTAAAGATTGATTCAGTTTTCTTATCGACGACAGCTGACGTTCAGTATGGCTCTACTATTGTTTCTGAATATTTGGGCCTAAAACCAAGAATCTCTCAGAGATTAGACAACCTCTGTAATTCTGGCTCAAATGCTATCGTTTCGGCATACTCCATGATAAAATCGGGGTTGTGTAAAAATGCCCTGGTTGTAGGCGCAGACATTAAGCAAACCAAAGGATCACAGCTAGTATGGGATATATCGAGAGGATCCTTTACGCTACCTGTTTATTGGGCTGCTCTCTTTGCCAAGGCTCACATGCGCAAGTATGGTACAACAGAAGAACAGATGGCGTCAGTTGCGGTAAAAAATAGAAAAAGCGCTTACCTAAATCGTAATGCCCTTTTTAGAAAAAAGATATCTGTCAAGGATGTTATGGATTCAAAAAAATTAGTCGAACCGTTGAAGTTACTAGATTGCTCCTACGTGTGTAATGGGGCTTCAGCAATTTTACTCTCCAACGAAGCAGATTCCAAAATGTATACAGATTTTCCTGTGTGGATCAAAGGAATTGGAAGTTCTGTGGAAGCAGCGAGTTTCAGTAACGTGAGCTCTGACCTTTCATGCATTCACTCAACTAAAAGTGCGTCTGACATGGCGTACTCAATGACAAATATTAAACCAAAGCAAATAGACGTAGCTGAGGTTCATGATGCATTTACTATTATGGAAGTTATGGCGTACGAAGATTTAGGTTTTTGTAAGAAAGGAGATGGAGGAAAATTCGTATCCCAGAACGATATATCAATCAATCCTCGAGGAGGACTATTAGGAACAGGCCATCCACTTGGAGCAACGGGTGTTGCCCAGGCAGTTGAAATCAGCGAACAGCTCAAGGGTTTGGCGGATAATAGACAAATCAAGGATTGCAAAATAGGGTTAGTGCACAATATGTCGGCAGCAGGTTCGTCTTCACTCGTCCTAATAATTTCAAAGGACTAAACATCATTACAATATATCCATCAAGGCCGAATTTAAATCCCATAATATCAATCGATTGATCGCTTTAATTATCCGAAGAATCCACAAAATGTTGTGAAAGAATTCCTTGATTTGCTTAGGAAGGGAAAATTCAGAATTCCAATTTGCCTAAAATGTGATTTGAAAATATGGCCTCCTGCCAACGTTTGTAGCAATTGTTATTCAAGAGAAATTAGGATGTCTAAAGTGGAGTCAAGAGGTCGATTAATTGAACACTCATTCTCACATATTGACAGTAGAAAGAAATTAGGACTAGTCGAAATCTCAGGAATCAGAATACTAGGCATCTTGAGTGCAGGAAATCTGAATCCAGGAAATGTTGTAAAATTGGCCAAATGTGGACTCGATAAAGATAATTCACCATACTATGAATTCTCTGCTGTTTAGATCTTACTGAAGGTTTTAATTAATCAATAATCAATAGTAGACATATCGAGATGTCGTACGACAGATTTGTTGATGATAGGCTACTTACTAGCAGAGATGTGTTAAACAGGAAACAGGTCAAAATTAAACTACTGGATTACGACGAATCTGCTAGGGATTTCTCTCAAAGATTCGGCACCAGGATACTAGTTAGAAAGGTTCTACTAACGATAAAAAAAACAGATACGGAGGAAATCGAAGAAAAGGAATTAGATGTCGAAGAACTTGAGAAAAGAATTAGAAAAGAACGACTTTGGTCTTCCTCAAACAGATGGATTGCGAAAAGTGAAATAAAAAATGGCTACATTGTTGCCTCCAGACATCTAGACTTACTTTCCAATGCAATTGCATTAGACATAATCACATTCTGACTCCATTTAATAATTCTCCTCTGAAACAATTTTCCAACTTATTTCATTATATTTCTAAATTCGAATTGTGAAATATTTTAAAAATGATTGCGTGGTATGCGTATTGGTAACAATATATGTAATCACAAACATACCCGGCATAATTCGGTATAAGGTAAAGCGCCGCTGATCAGACTTGAACTGATGGCCCACTGGTTAACAGCCAGTTAAGCTCCAAAGTAACAGCCTTTGAATTTGCTCTA
>JAICQW010000292.1 GCA_025937665.1 Nitrososphaeraceae archaeon
AAATGCATTTCTCTCTATCACAATATCCAAATTTCCTATCAATTGTTGCTTTGTCTCACCGATTACTCTATCGTAAGCACGTTTTGAAAGCATAATCATTCCAGCACATGATCCCATTGCAGGCATGCCGGTGGAAATACGTCTTCTAATTGCCTGAAATGTTGCTTCATGTAATGTAACTAGACTACTAATTACAGTACTTTCTCCTCCAGGTATTATCAAGCCATCAACTTGTTCTATTTCCTTAGAGTAGCGAACAGGTCTTGCACTCCCTCTTACTTTCATATTCTGTAGTGCTTCATTAGTGGCAGCAATATTTTCTTCAATGTCACCTTGAACTGCTAATATCCCGATGCTTATTTCATCATTCAATTTGAAGGTCCTCGTTCTTGCATCTTTAATTCAAGGTTCTTTGTATCAAGTCCAAGCATAGAGTTTTTCTCATCAACCATTTTCTGTGCTTCCATAACAATCTGTGGATTATCATAATATGTAGTAGCAAGAACTATTGACCTAGCTCTTTGAGACGGGTCAGATGCTTTAAAGATACCAGAACCAACAAAGACACCATCACATCCAAGATTCATTAGAAAGGCTGCATCTGCAGGGGTAGATATTCCACCTGCCGCAAAATTTACTACAGGTAATCTGCCCAGACGTGCAGTTTCTTCAACAAGCTGAAATGATACGTTTAATTCTCTTGCAGTCTTAATTAATCCTTGATTATCCTGACCATGATACATTGAACTAATGTGACGAATACTATTATTCACCATTTTAATATGGGTGACTGCTTCAGCAACGTTACCAGTACCTGGTTCTCCCTTTGTTCTTATCATAGCGCACCCTTCTTCTATTCTTCTTAATGCCTCCCCAAGATTTTTTGCTCCATTTACAAATGGTGTTGTGTAATCCCATTTCCATATATGACTGACCTCGTCTGCTGGGGTTAAAACTTCACTTTCATCGATCATATCGACTCCCGTTACTTCAAGTACTTTAGCCTCCCACACATGACCAATCCTGCACTTTGCCATAATAGGAATAGTAACAGCATCCATAATATCCTGAATTACCTTAACACTTGCTGTCCTAGCGACCCCCCCAGCCTTTCGCACATCATAGGGTAGTTTATCCAATACCATAACAGCAACTGCGCCAGCATCTTCTGCAATTTGTGCTTGTTCGACATTGGTGACATCCATTATTACTCCGTGCTTCTGCATATGAGCAAAACCACGTTTGATCAGAGTAGTGCCTCGAACGATCTTTGTATCTTCTAATTTATCTAATTTTATGCCCTTGGGCTCAAGCTTATTTGCCACAAGAGATATTGTCATAACTTAATTTCTTAGTTCGCTCTATATAGAGATTAGTTTTTCTTGCTTTTCAACATTAGTTTTATTATTGTTATTAACTACTTATAAGACAAAATATGGAGAGGCCATATATCTAATCTGTCTGCCTTCTTTATTTCATTTTTTAAATAGTCTTGATAATGATGTAAAGATCTCCTGCTAACCCAAATGTGTAAAGTATATTACTTTGAAGAGTCACCAATATATATATATTAAATTGTCAGATAATGTTAAACAACAACAGGCATCTAACGATGATGGAACTAGCTGCGATTATTGTGGCAACCCATTGGAAGCCTGTATGTGTGTATGTCCTTATTGTGGTGAATTGAATGGTTGTGAATGTTGCCTGTTTGATGCCGTAACTGGCGGTGGCTAAGAAAATAATTAAAATAACATATTCTCTTTTTCTAAATCATTAAAAGCTCGTCTTGTGAAAATCAATCTAGATGACTATATCAAAAACTACTAATTCTTTAACATGGGTTATTGGAGGAGCTCAAGGAAGTGGAGTAGACTCTGCAGCTAATATATTCTCACGAGCCTGTGCGCAGGGCGGCTTGCATATCTTTGGAAACCGAGAATTTTACTCCAACATTAAAGGCGAACACAGTTATTTTACGGTAAGAGTATCAGAAAAG
>JAICQW010000042.1 GCA_025937665.1 Nitrososphaeraceae archaeon
ATTCATTTCATTAATAGATTCGCTGGTTACTAAATACAAACCAGATTCAGTATTTACTCAATGGTATGGTGACTCCCATCAGGATCATCAAATTTTGACAAAAAGCGTGATTTCAGCCTGTAGAGATCAGAACAATTTATTCATGTATGAGACTACGATACCAGGAGGAATTACTGAAAATTCATTTAGACCTCAGTTATTTGTCGATATTAGTGATACATTAGATACAAAGAAAAATGCCTTAGAGTGCTTCGAATCTCAGTTTGTACGTTGCGGAGAGATATGGATTCCTGCAATTATTGGCAGATGTTCCTATAGAGGGTATCAAATTAATTCAAAATATGCAGAGGCCTTTGAAGTAGTCAAAGTTACTAAATGGTAGATAGACCATCCAATCTATCCACATCCTTTAGAATGATCTTGCAAACCCTGAATCTTGACTATAATAATAAAAGGTCGGTTCTTGAGCAAAATACAAAGTGAATGCAAGCCCACCAGATGTAAATTCTGTCTTGGTGTAGAAAAAGCACAAAGAGTTTTGAACAGTTTATAAGTGAATATTTTATTCCTTTTTTGCAAAGGATTTGCTGAATGTAGCAATCCGAATGGGCTCGTAGCTCAGCTTGGATAGAGCGCCTGCCTTCTAAGTTTAAACAAAGAGAGCCGGAAGTCGAGGGATCGAAGCCCTCCGGGCCCGTTATATTTTTTTGCCATATTTGGTTGTCAAGTTAATAGCGCCACGACATGACAGAGGAATCTGCGTGACTCAATGCATCTTTGTAATTAATCTAACATGAGTAAGACTGTAACTCACGTTTATAAGAGGCTTGAAATCTAAAAATTTCAACTATGCTTGACGATAATCAATTAAAAGTGATGATGAAAAATGCCCGTGAGGGATTTGAAAAACGAAATTTCACTCAATCTGCGGAATTGACCCTTATATTGAAGGATATTGACGTTAAAAAGGGTTTTAGTGTAAACGAAGTTGTAAATCTACCGAACAAATCAACAAAGACTTCAAGCATATGTGTATTTGCATCGGGCGATATGGGAACGAGAGCAAGAAAAGCCCAAGTTGATAAAGTCATAGAACCTGACGAGTTAGACAGACTTGGTACTAATAAGAAAGATGCAAGAAAGGTCGTTAAAGCGTATGATTTCTTTTTGGCTGATACCACTTTGATGTCAAGTGTAGGTCGTTCTCTAGGACAATTCATGGGACCCAAGGGCAAAATGCCTTCTCCTCTTCCTTATGGAGCTCCGATAGAAAGTATTGCCGATAGATTCAGAGGATCTGTTAGAGCAAGAACAAAGAATCAACTCAATGTATCTGCAAAGATAGGTGATGAAAAAATGGACGATGATCAAATTGTGGGAAATGCACTGGCGGTAATTTCCGCTATTGAGAAAAAATTACCACAGGGTGATAAAAATATCCACAATGCGATAATAAAGTTTACAATGAGCAAGCCCTCCAAGGCTTCGGCATTAAAACAAGATAAAAAGTAGGGATGGACAATGACAGCTAATAAACACACAAGAACAAGTTATCCAAAAGGAAAACAGAATCTGTATCAACAGATGATTGAACTTCCCAAATCATATAACGTAATTGCCCTTTCAAAGGTCAATAAAGTTCGAGCAACTCAATTGATGATGATTAGGAAAAAATTCCACAAAGACATCGTCATCAAAGTAATAAAAAATAGAGTAACACAGAGGGCATTTGAACAAATACCAGATGTCAAAGGCATCGATAAATTGAGTTCTCAATTAGAGGAACAATGTGCACTTATGTTTACCAATATCAGTCCATTCAAACTTAACTTAATTTTTGAACAAAACAAGGTGTTTTTAGCAGCAAAGGGAGGCGATATTACTAAAACTGAAATAATGATCCCTGCCGGCGATACAGGAATTACTCCCGGCCCAGTATTATCAGAATTTAAGGAAGCAAATGTAGCTACAAAGATTGATCAAGGAACAATATGGGTGAGTAAAGATTCAATAGTAGCAAAGCCTGGTGATGTGATTTCTACCAAACTTGCTTCCCTTCTCTCCAAGATGAACATAAAGCCCATCGAGGCAGGCATTGTAGTAAACTATGCACTTGCAGACAAGTTAATTTTCACAGAAGATGATCTAAGAATTGATCTAAATGAATTAAGAAATGATTTGAGTAGATCATATAATGAATCAATAGCTCTTGCTGTGGAATCAAGTTACTTTACAAAGGAATCTATGGGACACTTACTGTCAAAGGCATCTGGACATGCACAATCACTAGCAATTGAATCAAATTACATGTCAAAAGAGACTGCAGGACAAATAATCTCAATATCGGCACTAAAGGCAAACAATGTAGCTTCCCAGCTCAAGAGCAAGGGATATTCACCGAGTTAAATATTTCAGTTTATGATTGAGTTTTAAAAGTAATTCGCACCAATTAGTGTGCATTAATCCCTGAATAAATTATCAACTGCAAAAACTTTACTTTTGATCCTATCATAGATTGATGATTATATCTAAAAAAGCGAAGATAGAAATTTACAGTGCTAAAAATAAAAGAAAAGGGTTACTTAACCAAACAGAGAAGATAATCCTTCTAAAGCTTCTTCTTCCTTCTTTTCATCCTTTTTCTCGTCTTTCTTCTCATCCTTAGCTTGTGCCCCTCCGGCATCGGCAGCGGCAGCTGCTGTAGCAGGGACAGACATGGCCATTGGAGTTGCCTTTAGTGATTCTTCTATGTTTACTTCACTCAAGGCTGCTACGAGAGCCTTTATCTTTACTTCATCGGGACTTGCACCAGTAGCCTTTATCACATTCTTTACATTATCTTCAGTGATATCTTTGTTTAATTTGTGTAGTAATAATGCGGCATATACGTATTCCATTTAAAGAATGCTCTATCCATGACCATAATATAAAACTTTCAAAATTACAATATATTGGTACTTCTAGCAACCGCATACATGTGTTCCTTTAGATCCCTTTCATATAGTGAATTCATTTTCTCCAACAAGATGGCCCTTGCCTGTACTCTACCTTCATTGCTTGTAGCCCGCAGAACATTAGCAAAAAGCTCTGGGAGATTTTCTTTTATCCAACCGTCAAGTATGTGAAATCTTTCTTCATTTATCCACTTTGCCTTTGAAGTGATAATGTCAAGGTCTTCATCAAAAATCCCCGTTTCAACATTGTCAATTAACATGAAAATGCAGTTATTTGGATCCGGATTTTTCAGAACTTCTTTTGGTTTCCCTTCTCCTCTTCCTGCAGACACTTTCTCCATCAAGCCGATCGGGATAATATATGAACCCTTGATTCTCGCAACTGAATTAGAAAGAGAAACAATCCTGCCAATTATCAATCTAATTTTCCCAGAATAATCTTGAGTTACAAAAGCATAATCTCCATCTTTTAACTTATTCTTTCCAAATAACATATCAAAATGAGTTTTAATAAATTATTTAATATTTGCTATGATACCATCATAATCTCAGTCATGTGTTTTTCGTATTTGCAAAGCCTGTTTTGATTGGGTAGTTCAAATTCTAATATATAAGATAATTGGATAGCTTATTGGCGTGGCGAGAGTATTTGTGGCTGCAGATATTCATAAAAAAGATGAAATTCAAAAGATTCAGAAGGATTTAATCACATATCTGAACTTGGAGAACAAATATCTCAAAGTTGTTCGGCCAGAAAATTTCCATTTTACCTTTGTGTTTTTCGGGGAAGTAGACAAATCAATCCTTGACAAAATAGTTACCAAAATTTCAGAAATTGAGTTTCAATCATTTGAAATAAAGTACGGAATGATAGGTGCATTTCCAAATAACAACCGAGCAAAAGTCGTGTGGATAGGATTAGATGAAAAGACGGCAGATACCTTTAATCAATTATCTCATTTGGTCATGACAAAATTAACAGATTTGGGCTCAGGATTAGAGATGGAGACAGATAAAGAGATAATACCGCACATAACATTATTTAGAACAAAGGTTACACTTAGCTTGAAATTACAGGGGCCTGAGTCTTTTTCTAGTATTAGTGATAAAATGGATACAATCTCGGTAAAAAAGAGCATTACTACACCACAAGGTCCTATATACGAGAACATTATTTCTGTGAATGGTAAATGAATAATATAGATTCCATCATACAAGAGGCGATAGAATCATCAGTCCCATCAAAACCAAAACAAAGTAAATTAGAAAAAATATCAAAGGAAATTCAAAAAGAAATTGTGAGCTATGATGATAAGCGAATATCCAGAGTACTAGTTGGAGGTTCATTTGCCAAGGGTACTTGGCTCGAGAATGATACTGATATCGACTTCTTTGTAATGATAGAACCCAACGTTGAACGTGCAGAATTTGAGGAATTAGGCAAATCCGTTGGCTATCACGCTTTGAAAAAATACAAACATTATTTGCGATATTCTGAACATCCTTATGTCGAAGGAAAAGTTAATGGAACGCGAATAAACATAGTCCCCTGTTATAAGGTTGAAAAAAATAAGTGGAAAAGTGCTGCGGACAGATCACCATTTCATACTGATTTCATGCAAACCAAATTGAATGAGAATCTGAAAAGTCAGGTTAGGGTACTAAAAAAATTCTTAAAGGCAGTGGGAATTTATGGCTCCCAGATAGCAGTTTCAGGTTTTAGTGGATATGTAACTGAGGTACTTATCCTAAAATATGGTTCATTTAAGAGTGTCCTCAAAGAATTTTCTGAGCTTAAACCAAACCACATCATCTCAATAGATCCACCCATCGAGAAGATGATTGAGAAATTTAATAGTTCGATAATAATTATCGACCCTATTGATTCTAACAGAAACCTTGGAGCCGCAATATCGGCAAATTGTGTAGCAAAATTTGTATTAGCATCAAGACTATTCTTGATATATCCAACCGTAGAATTTTTGAGAAAATCTCGTAGACCGAATGTCAAAATCCGAAACCAGATTGAATCTAACTTGTTAATAATAGAGTTTAATATCAAAAAAAGGAGTCCAGATATTTTATGGGGCCAGCTTAAAAGAAAATTAACGAGCATTTCAAAGATGCTATCAAATTCTAGGTTTGAAATAATAAACAAATTTTGCTTTACAGACGAAGAAGAACACGCGGTCTTTATATTCATGGTTGAATTTGCAAACCTCCCAAAAATAACCATGAATAAAGGACCTGAAGTATATCTAAAAGCAGAAACAGATTCTTACATCAAGAAAAGAGCAAGTAACTCCATCATGTTATGGACTGATAGTATGCGTATTGTAAGTATTGAAGAAACAAAACTAATCTCAATAAAGGAACACGCTAGTCTAATAATAAAAAAAGATGTGGATTCAGGAGGTCATACAGGAATTGCGTCTGATCTTAAAAATGGTTATTCGATATATTTGGGGAATGAGAAAAAACTAAATAGTTTCGTTATAACTGCCATTAATCACATGATTGACGATGGAGAATTTATTAGACAATAAAAATAAGGAAAGCCTAAAATTTCTATTGACTTATCCTTTATTTGATCAAGATACATTTGAAACCAGGAAAAAAGAGTTGCTATCACTGGATATCAATGGTGTTTTCTCTGCAGGCAACTTACAATTAAAAAAGATTTTTATTCTTGGTAAAGGCTCAGTTGGTCTGGTAACGTTAGTAAGATATAAGAGAAAATATTTTGCTCTAAAGATGAGAAGAACTGATGCCAACAGGCCGAATATGTATGATGAGGTGATTTACCAATCACTTGCAAACTCTTCTGGAGTGGGACCTTTTCTTGTAAATTTCACTGAAAATTTTATTTTGATGGAATTTGTCAAAGGTTCAAATATAATTGACTGGTACAGTTCAGCTCGTATATCAAAAGAAAGAAAGGTCAAATGTACTTCTCTTATCCTTCAGCAATGCTTTCTTCTTGATTGCCTAAAACTTGATCATGGTCAGCTAAATAGGCTTGATCGCCACATCATGATTTCAAAGGATGACAAGCCTACGATTATGGATTTTGAGACTTCTAGTACTCAGAGAAGGGTGAGCAACATAACAAGCTCGTCCCAATCGATTTTTCTAAATGGTCCAATATACTCCAGTCTTCGAGATTCAATCCTTTATGATAGGAAACAAATAATAAAAAAAATAAAAAACTATAAAACTGAAATGAATCAAGAAAATTATGTTAATATTCTCCACATATTAAATCACTAATATTGCCTCTTGAAAACAAAATCGTCTAAAATTTATGAGCAATTCCTTCACTTTGTACATTAATATTCATAAGTTAGTATCTATAAATGTAATTTGATGTCTAATTCTCAAACCTTTGTGATAAAGACACTAAAGAAAATGAATCTCAAAGGTGGAACAGTAATAGATGGCTTTGCTACTACAGGCATTACTAATACTATTGCTTCTGAATGTATCTTGCACTCCATTAATACCCAACTAATAGCAACTATAGAATCATCTTATTTTTCTCAACTCTCCGTAGTTAGAAATTCAATCCCATATTTTCCTGTAAGGATATATGCAAATGAGGAGTTAAAAACTTCAATATTTATTTCTGAAATTAGTATGGACCCTTCAGTGTACTTCTTTATTGGTACTACCATGTTAAATTGGGCTAAAGAAAATGAATGTGATCTTATAATTAGTTCCAGTAATATAGTTAACACACCAGAGCAAGCTAATGCCGCCGGATCAAAGGAATACTCAATTGCAGGTGTGGGAAATACAGTTGGGGCAAGAAACAGGTTAAAAGATGCGAAAATTTCATTACTTAAAAATGGTACCATAGGCGGAATTCCAGCAGTTCTGTTAAATCAGAGCGCTGAATTGGGAATAGATACAATAATTTTATTGGTAAAAATCATGGAGGGAATTCCAGATTTCAGAGCTGCGGCCGAGTTATCAACAACAATAAGCAAACTTGTTCCGGGTGTCTCGTGTAATGTTCCATTACTTCTACAGGAAGCAGAAAAAATTGAAAAAGAAATAACTAAAATAAAGACTCAAGACACTGAAAGTGAAATGAACGCTTACGGATAATGCCGTAGTGTGGATTAGAGGTTATGATCCATTTGTATATGCTAGCAAGTTATTTAGGTTTTTGATTCTAATAGTTGGTGATGAACTATTTTGAATTGGTTGTAATAATTTTTATCAAATTTTTGACAGTTGCTAAATTGAGATCAACCTGTTCTGCAATCATTTCTTCAGATATTCCGGAATCGTATAAATTCCTGACGCTCTCTTTTTTCTCCTGGCTAATATTTTTGACGCCCAACTCAAAGTCCAATTCGGCTTCACTATTTTTTATAAAAGATTGTACCTGTTTAAAGACTGTATCAATCTCGATATTAGGATCCGCAGACATGACGACTATGTGATTTCTTATTGGAACGCTGAACATAATCACCTTGTCATAAATGTAAATGACTGAATTAAGAGTGCCCAACTCATTTTCAAATATTTTTCTAAGGTCAACAATGTAGGCCGATTGCGAATAGCTTATCTCTGGATTTCTGCCTTTAAGATGTTCACTAATTCCCTCTCGAATCACACTTGCGTTTAAATGTCCTGACTTTTCGACAAGTCCTGAAAACCTCAAAGCAGGGTTAAGCATCAGCAGTCGATTTAAGAATTCGACGTCGTTCATGGAACAAGATCTTGCAACCCAGAAATATATCAGTCTTTATGTCTTGATATCATACCTCTATGTTAATAGCTACATTTCGGCCAATCACGGTCAGCAAATCTACGAAAACAAGATATTGATCTTAATAATTACTTGAACTAGAATGGCGGAAGATATTTCCTCAACATCTTCGAACACTATTCCTTTTCCAACGCTAACCATAGTTTACCTGGTAAATCAGGCAGAACAGTTGATTGATGAGATAAGTCAAAAGTACAACAATATCACTGTGGAAGATTGCAATGGCTTCTTTAATGACGGCGTTAAAAGAGACTACAAAAAGATAACAATCTGGAGCCAAGGAATTGATAGTCTCTGGTTTAACGCATTGATAGCTAGAGTAAAAGAAATTGCAAACGTGGACTCGGTTCCTATAGTGTCGGGCGGAATAATGTATTCTGTGTAGGTTTGCTTATTCGCAATAATTCCTTATTCATCTTACTATCAAACCTATGTACGTCAATGCAGATTCGAAGGGAAAGAGATCACCTGACAAAAGCCTCAATTCATTTTAAATTCATTTTGAATCTCTTTTGATATCGACCAAGATTCTGTTTCCTACACCGGGGCTTCCTATATTTTCATACTTTTTTCTCGGCATATTAATCTGGATCACTGTTTTTGGATAAGTCTTGATAACCGTTTGTGGTTGAGAACGGAGGATAGCCTCTAGTATAGGCCTTATCTGCTTCTTTACTTCTTCGTCTGATATCGACCTATCAATAGCCTCTAACATTAATTGCTGTTGTGATACCGCTTCGAGCTCTATATCTTCAATTAGAGAAAGTGTAATGTTAATACCATTATCTGAGAGTTGGGTTATTTTGTAGCTGATTTGAGTGTCTTCCAATTCTGAAGAATAATAATTTTGTTTCCTTATTACTTTTTGCCGATCTGTGCGGGCTTTTACTTATGCGTATGCTGACATCCACAAGACATATTAAAATTGATTGTGTATTTATCAAAGCATTAAGAATGAAATACAGAAGTAGAACGGATATTTTTGCCTCAATTTTACAGTCTGCAAATGATCCAAAGGGAGTGGGCATAACCACTATAATGTACAAATCCTTTCTCTCTCATTATCAACTCAAAAAATATCTATCTATAATGCTAGAAAATGGTTTGTTAAAACATGAAGCGGAAGAGCATCTTTATAAAATTACTGAAAAAGGATTAAGATTTTTACAGCTATTTTCAAATATTAACGACCTTATTGATACTACAAAAGAATATAGTACCTGAATGTCAATTTTGTCCCATAAAAGGTAAAGTTTGTGACAATGACTATTTGATTTCCAAACATTACTCATAAGGAATGATTTACAGTACTTAGTACATTAAATTTTATTTGCTGGTATGTTAGGAACATTCAATTTTCCTACCCAAAAAATGGATCCAATCGGTCAAATTATTCCCCATAATTTTAGTATTAGAAAAGAAGAGAATCATTAGCCCGGCCCAGATTCGAACTGGGGTCAAAGGCTCCAAAGGCCTCTATGCTTGGCCACTACATTCAGCGAATTTGAAATTCTCTACCGGGCTGCCGGACATTTTTTTATCGAATATCTGATTTATAAAGCTACGAATCTATCAATGAGTTTCATCAACTGGTCTGCCGGATCTTCCATTTGGTTAAGTATTCGTTTTGCCCGAATTTTTTGTCCTACCTTAAACTTATTGTCAAATTGCATCTTATCTAATATCTTTACAATATGCGATGTATTTGCGATTTTGCGAATCAAACCCATCTTGACCAGATAGTCGTCAACATAGAATTTGATTGGAGAAATAGAGATGGTTGGTTTTCCAAGAAGTGCAGACTCGGCAGTCATCGTACCGCCCCCACCAACAAACACATCTGCCAGAGATATTAGCTCCAATCCGTCAACTACATTTTCCAGGACCGTTATCCTATCACCATATTTTTCTCTAAGGTGATTTATTTGGTCTTCATACCTACCCAATACCAAAATGTTTGAAGTATTGTGAAAGTTTTCGACTATTGACCCCAATATTCTATCGGCATTGCTTTGCTTTTCAATCAAGTAGGATGCTTTACTTTCTTCGGGTCTTAAGACTATGGTATTATTTTTTGAAAGACGATATTTGCTCTTTAATTCCTTGTCATTTACCTTCGTCTTCGTTTCATCTCTAATCCAAGCGACTGGATCAAGAGCATGATAACGGATTATCTGATTCTTTGCAATTCCCAGGTTTTTCCAGGCAGAATATGGGATAATCCATGGGCATAAAAGATAGTCAACAAATGGGATAGTCAGCCTCTGAACTGCACGGGCATGAGGGGAATCACTAAATGTAATGTGAGGTATTCCCAATCCAAATGCTACTCGTGCTGCTTCCGGCGATGAAAAACTGACACATAAATGGGGTTCAAAGTCGTTTATTTCTCTAGCTAGATCAAAAATTCTGCTAGAACTTGCTCTTAGCTTGTCATATTTTGATGAGCCTCCGAATTTTCCAACTATTTTAAGATCTAATTTTTTTAGTTTGGATAACATCACACATTCTCGATAATTTCTTCCTGTACAGAGGAGTTCATGATCCTTTTCTTTGAGAAGACCTATAGAATGTTTGAAAAACATGACTTGCTTTGGGGTTAAAACATCAAACCAGATTCTCACGCACCATGTATAAGCAGACTCATGGAAAAAACTTTTCTTCAACCAAATTAATTTTGGTGCAGGAACAAAAATATGCTGATAGGGATTGGAAATACCAGTGAGTGCTAGTTCATTGAAGGTAGCGGTATATGGTCTAAGTACAGAGGGATACAAAATCGCATCACATATTTCCAATAAAGGTATACCTGTCTCAATTATCGATGACTCATCAGGAATGGCAATTACACTTAAACCAGATATAGCCAGGACATATTCTAGTGTAACTTCATTTATTCAGGATGAGACTCTTTTAGATTTTGAGCCATTTGACGTTGCTATCAATAATGCGTCTTTTATTTTCTTTACCCCAAGGATTAGAAAATCTTGGCCCGATGCAAAGAACCACATTGGATCTAAATTTCAAGATGTAGTAAATCACGTGAACAAAGATAGCTCTATAATTTACACAGTTCCTGCAGGTTTTGGCGTAAATAATGAAAACATAACTTTGATTGAACACAGAACCGGTCTTAGTGTTGGAAAAAATATTTTCTATCATTATTTACCAATTAGTTCCATTTCCCCAACTGTCTTTGAATCAATTATTGGCACACGGTCTGAAATGAATGCAAACCTTGAAAGTATGCTAACCGAACTTCATCCTGAAAAAACTATGAAGGTAGTAGATATTGAATCGGCGGAATATATCTACTGCATAAGAGTTCTAAGACATTATGGTTTGATGTCACCAATTTTTGAAATTTGTAAATTTGCCGATAGTACATTTCAATCTCAATTGATAGAAAGTCAATCATTTGATGATATGTATCTTGACGATCTTGTGAGCGGTTTATTTGATTTGAATACTATTTTATCATCTTTAACTGGAATTTCGCCCCTCACACTTTTACTCAAAGGCAATATAGCTACTGTTGAAAATTACATAAAGCATTTGACGGAACAAATCAAGATCATTCTCAAGAAATATGAATTAAAAGCTAGCAAAACAAAGGCAATAATTTCATGGACCTTTGATCCAAATGAAATGAGAGGTGATAGATTAGAAATCTTATCCAGATTGGAATCAAGATTAAGAGATTACGTAGGGGATGTGGAAAGGCAGGATTCTATGTTTGATTTTTACTCAAGTGAAAAAAAGCTGATTGTTGTTTCGTGTTCCAATAATTGATTCA
>JAICQW010000260.1 GCA_025937665.1 Nitrososphaeraceae archaeon
ATTGAATCAGCTCTTCCAATTATAGTCACCTTGTATGAATCCAACTGCAATTTTTTTGATAGGGTTCCCATAGTGCCAATTTCAAAATTCAAAGAATTCCTTCAAAATTTTCCTTTCTATTTAGATAGAATGCATTTAATTCAAAACAACTAAATTTCAAATTGCACTGGTAATAAATTCTCAAAAATAGTATCAATAACTGGCTTTCTGATAGCTTAATTCATGGATATTGTCAATACTTCATTAGTCAAGATTAATTCAGTACAAGGAATTCTATTATGGATACATCGTAAAATTAAATAACTAGTTTTTATCTATGGATTTGAAATCGAATGAAGAATCATATTTACATTATTTTGAATATAATTTTCTTAAGCATGTTGACTCTTCCATTATCTAATGCGCAGACAGGACCAACGACAAATGCTACTTTACAGGGACAAAATATTACAGGACCTGCACAGACGGGAAATCTTACAGGACCTGCACAGACGGGAAATCTTACGGGAAGTGCACAGACGGGAAATCTTACGGGAAGTGCACAGACGGGAAATCTTACGGGAAGTGCACTAAATGACAGTCTTATTGGAACTGCACAGGCTGACAATATCAAGGGAACGGCAGGTGACGACTTTATTTTTGGAGGAGGAGGTTTTGATAATATTACGGGTAATGATGGTAATGATGAAATTGATGGTGGGGTAGGTGGAGATAATATTTTAGGCGAAACAGGGGACGATGTAATTTTCGGTGGAATAGGAAATGACAATATTTCAGGAGGAGATGGAAACGATGATCTGTACGGAGGTCCGGGAGCCGATTTCCTGGATGGTGGTCTTGGCGCTGATCATCTTGATTGCGGCGGTAGTTCAGACACGGTCTCTAACCTAAATATTTCAGAAGGTGATATTGCCTTGCCTAATTGCGAAAAAATCACCAAATAGAAATCAGTTAATAATGGAAATTTGGATGAAACAAAAATTTTAAAAATCTCTTTCTTTATGAAAAGATATGGAATCTTTATGGACATATTTAGTCTATGAATATTATTTTTTACAAACTCGAAAAATAAGAGTATAAAAGTAATCTTAATATTTTATTAATTTGGATCCATGTCAAATGACCGATAAAACACTCAATGTTCAAGCTTTGACAAATCCAATGTTGTATGTTCCGAAAGCTATGTTTTTCACCAAGGGTAAAGGAGTCCACAAGGATCATCTTACTAGTTTTGAGTTAGCCTTACGTGATGCTAAAATATCTGATCTGAATATTGTATCAGTATCTAGCATAAAGCCTCCAAGATGTAAGATCATTGGTTTACAAGAAGGGAGGAACTACCTTGTATCAGGACAAGTCGTTTTTGCTATTATGGCTCGGCAGTCTACTAATGAACCAAATAGACTGATTGCCGCCTCCGTCGGACTCGCTGCTCCAGCCGATGACGGTCAATACGGATATCTATCTGAACATCATTCAACTGGCGAAACAGCTCAAAAAGCTGGCGACTATGCAGAAGATATGGCCATGGAGATGCTTGCTACTACAATGGGACTACCGAACGATGATTCTCTGACATGGGATGAAAAACAGGAGCAATGGCGACTTTCAGGAAAAATATACAAGACACAAAACTTTACTCAATCTGCTGAAGGACATAAAGAAGGTCTGTGGACTACAGTCGTAAGTGCAGCAGTCTTGTTAATCTAGTACTTTCATTATATAACCTCGCTTGTATTACTAGGGTCAGGAAAAATCCAAAAGATTTACATGCTTTTGTATAGCTATTAGTACTGGCAAATAATCTTGGATTCGATTAGAAATAAACCTGTTTTAATTTATGACGACAAGTGTTCATCGTGTACAATATTTGCTAAATATGCATTCAAGTATTCCAAAGGTCGGATAGATTGCATAGGACACTACTCAGAGGATGGTCAAAAATTTAGGAAACTCATATTCCCACCAAACTACAATGAGACTGAAATGTTCTGGATAGTTACTTCTAATCGCGCTTATGGTGGAAGATCTGGGCTATTACCACTTTTAGGATTGATTGTTAGAGCATCAGTAATGAGCTTTATTAAACCGGAGATATCCCCGAATAGAACCTTTCGTGGGTATTGTGCAGATAGTGCAATGTGTAGTAATAAGCAATATAAGGTAAAGAGATTATTCAATCTATTAAGAAATGGAAAAAAGCTGAATGTTAGATTTGTAAAATCGCTAAAAGGTTAATTAGACTCTAAAGCCGATAATAGCAACTGGTTACCTACAGCATTGGTTTATGATAATGAGACAAATTGGAAAAGGGTTCTACAATAAATACAGGACTTATATTCTGCTAAACATGAGTATTATTATTGACGGAATAGCTGCTCTTATAGTTGTTACTTTTTTTAGATTATTTTATTCAAAAT
>JAICQW010000171.1 GCA_025937665.1 Nitrososphaeraceae archaeon
CTTCAAAAGAAGATAGAGAATTATTTGAAAAGTTGCTGAATGATTGTTACAAGTATGCTGCTGCAATTAATGCAAAGGGCGAACCATTTCCAGCTGAACCATTGATTATGGTGTTATTGCTTTCACAACATAAATTGATTGACTGGTTAATAGAATCAATTTCAAAATACAAATCGCTTAATAATAAGGGAGTTAAGGAATCCAAAGGCTCTGTTCACTTAACGATTTGTAATTGCTTGTTATGATAACCTATGAATAGATTTAACCAATTCCACACATGTAATAATTTACAATTCTTCTTTCTGCAAGGGAAATAGTCATCAAAGCATTCGGTTCTATCTTTTATGTACTGCATTGTTCTTTCTATAATGCTTTTCTCATATGATGAATGGATATGATGAGGCAATCTCAAGAACCTACAAGCCTGTGGATACCAAGTACCTCCATCTGTGGAAACTGGATGTTGACCATGAATCCCAACTAAACTTGAAATAAATCGCTCAGCTAAGAGCATATTTCTCTCTTTAGATATACTAATTCCAAGGATTTCCTTACTCCCGAGTTCAATAGCAACCCAAAGCCATATCAATTCTGAACCAATTTTTATTAATGTTTCATCGATGATGAATTCCTCGATTTTCTTTTTCCTTTCAAATATCTTTTTAGGTTTATACTTTTGTATCCAATTCCAGATTGATACATGATTTCTCTTTATAAAACAAGACGATAATCTTTCGGATGTCTTAATGAAAGACCTGAAAAATAAAAATATAGACCATAGCCAATATATTCTGAAGATGTTCTGTTTCTTGTATTCATAAAAAGAGATAGGACATCTTCAAGCTATAGATTTATCGTTAAGTGAACAGAGCCTATTTTTCATTCATTGTGTTTATATACACTACCATAAAGCTATTGTTCAAAAGCTTATTGATTCTTCTCGATGACCGTTATTACTTATCAATAATAGATCTATACCGTCGCCACTCGATGAATCTCTTTGTATAGATGATTTTATCGCTTTTATTGCCAGCTCTCTGGCTTTTTCCTCAGTCATTTCTTTTTTGTATTCTCCGTCCATAACACCGAGTGCCATTTCAGCTCCTGTTCCTACGGCTGCATATTCATCGGGAAGAAGGGATCCAAGGGGATCTAGTGTATAGATCTGGGGTTTACCATCAATACCCCCAACTATTACCTGAGTTAATAATGGAAAGAACCTTCTTTCAAACATTATGACAGACATTAACTTCGCAACTGAATTTGGCGCAACATTACGTTTAGTCTCAAGTTTTCTAATTTTAGCAAGAGCACCTACTTGTCTTACCAATACCTGCATATCAGCTATCATTCCTGCACACGCAGCACCAACGAGCTCAGTAACAGGAAAAGTTTTCTTTGTATTCTTGTTTACAACAAAGTTACCGAATGCAACACGCTTTTCAGCAGCCAAGAGGACTCCTCCTTGGTATGATATTCCGACAGCCGTAGCACCCGGCATAAATTGAAATGCCATAGATTTCCAGGATATATCCGATAGTAGTTAAATTTAGTCGTTTCTATTCTTTAATTCACTTGGCAGAGTGTTACAATACAAAAAATAATATAGTTAAAAGTTCTGCTAATTGTGATTATAATAAATTATTTTTTTATCATAGAATAGTCATGTATTCTAATTGCTTCTGCCACCAATCTATTTTGAAGTTCTAAGGCATGCTTTCCTTCGGGGTGTTTAGATTCTGCTATAGTCTCAGCTACAATGTTGATTATATGTCTTAATAGAAATTCATCTCCTCTAGCTGCTTCTGCGCGATAAGTCGAATTGGCCTTATTTACAAATACTACATTTTCATTAGTAAAACTATATCTCGAATCTGATTCATCCTCATAAGGAATTACCTTGTAGCCAATTTTCTTTAATGCAAATGTCTTTTTGACTATCGGTTTTCTAACTTTCCTTGTTCGTATCACAGTTCCATCTATGTCCTTTTGCTCTACTACTTGGACTAATTCTGCTTGTTGAGAAATAGTCTTGCTTGAGCCTTGCTCAAATAGTTGTTCTGAAGATGCCGTCTGAGCAGCTTTTTGTTGCTGTTCTTCCAAATCAATTTGTGATACATTTGAAGTGTTCTCATTTGGAACTGCTTCTTGTACTATCGTAAAATCTTGGGCTTGTCCAGAGGTATGTGATATCATATAATCAGAAGATTCGTCTTTTGGTGAAGTTATAAATTTAGAAGGAATTTCTTCGACTCTGTCTATATTGGGATCGAGTACATCTCCTCCTTTTACGATTTCTTTCATATCAACCACCTCATATCCTTGCACCTCTTCTTGAGATTCAATGTTTTCGATAACGGCCTGGCCTAGCACTTTGTCTATCTCTCTATATATCTTGGATTCCTCACGCGTAATTAAAACATCTTCATATTCCGTCAAACTCGGGAGGACTATATCTATTATAAATGTCTTCATTGCTTGGTTGAATCTTAAGTATTCTTCATCTTCGATTAAAGCAGATTTATCTGCAAACCTTGACGTTAAGGTGTCACATCGTATATATCCCGTCACTCTGTTTAATTTAGTGTCAAAACCAAAGTTGTTACGTGTAACAATATGATTTCCTACCATTACGGCTATTCCTCTTTCATCTTCAGAAAGGGGCCTCCGTGCAATTACTATTTCGCCACTGATGCGACCGTTATCTATATTTACGGGAATCTTGTGACCTTGTATATCCGGTGCTTTAATCATCTGAGCTCTATCAAAGTTCCATTCTACAAAATTCTCAGCTTCTTTGACATAGACCTCAAACATAGGATGTCTTAATATCGCTAGCTTACGAATTTCTTTTGTTAACCTGAAGATATCAATAACAACCTTTGGATTTTTCATAGTAAGTTCAGTACCATTGCGATTAAGCGTCGGTTCCTTAATTTCTTCTAATTCGACGTTCCCTCTGAAAAGTCTATCAAGAGTATCGCCATCTATTAAAATAGATTTACTGAAATCATCACGCTTTGTTCTAATTCTCATGCTATCAAAAGAAGTAAGGAATGATAATCTACCTGTACCGTACCTTCCTGTCCTAATTCGCTTTAGTTTGGGAGAAATCGCGTCGTGTTTTTTATGTGGAGAACCTAAGATCAAAAACTTTTCCATAGAATCTGGATCCATTCCAGCGTCATCTTCAATGATAACTGTACCATTTTTTAAAAGAGTGATAAGAACCTTTGTAGCATCTTCATCAAAAGCATTCTCTACTAACTCCTTCACAATTTCATTAGGAGAAACCCATGTTTTGGTTGCAAATTCTCTAAAAAAAGATGGATGTATCTTTAATTCAGCTGTCATATCTCAACTAACGGAAGTACCTGCTTTCATTTATTTATTACTTGTCAAATTAATTTTGACAATTTAGTCATTAGAATTAAGGTTATAAAAAAGACTATCGGTCAAGATATAGCATTCTAAGTATATATCATACCTTTTCTAATCCAAAGTGTGTCTAGGAGGTAAATGAAGGTATTAGAGTACTCTATATGATTCCCTGAATGTGATATTTTCGTGGTCTGTATTGGTGTCAAAAGAAAACTATCAAATATCAATAATTCTTAAACTAATGAAAAATAAGAATTTTTAATATCATCACAGCAAAAGACAAATTAAATTTTACGTGCTAAAAATTAATCTAGCACCCGTAATACGATCACTTTTTTGAATAAATTAAATTATTCAAAATAATATGTCAAACCTAAATCTCAAGTATTGATAATTTGGCCCTTCGCCATCAACAGTCATCGTCAACAGATTATCTATTATTCTTCCTTCTTATAATGTCTGTGAATACTTTGATTAACGTTGTCGGTATATTATCATGATCACAGAAACCAGTACAATAACAAATCTTTTTTATAATGGCAAATTCAATAGGAGGTTTTCTTCCAAGAAGAATGGTAATTATTTCTTTGTTAATGTGTCTCATTAATCTCATGAGGTAGAAGAAACTGAATGAATAGACTAATAATGTACATACTGGCTAACATAATCCCAACTTTGAGGCCAATTTCTTTTTTGAACATGGGTATCAATGCTATTAATGTTACTGATGTTACAAGTACAACTTGATACGTTAGAATATTACTCAAATCTATTGATGC
>JAICQW010000188.1 GCA_025937665.1 Nitrososphaeraceae archaeon
CCATTTCCAATTACCTCCTTTACTACTGACAGGTGTGATTTAGTAGGTGTACACACAAGGCATGCATCCAATTCACCTTCGTTAGAAAAAAAATCACTCATTGAAGAATAAGATTTTATATTGTATTTTTCCGCTATTTCTTTTGCACGTTCTGTAGATAAATCACAAACAGCTCCTAGGACTCCCATATTATAAAGGACCCGGACATGATTCTTTCCCCAACCACCGACTCCAATTACTCCAATTTTTAAGCCACTGTTCTTATTGTTTACCAACTTGGCGTTAGCCATCCCATAAATTTTTCAGATTTTCCAGTCACTATATTTTCGTAATTTTCCCTTATGCTTTTTGTAATTGAACCTTCCCTTCCATTTCCAACTATATTTCCATCGATCTTTGTAATTGCAATTATTTCAGCGGCTGTTCCTGTAAGGAATATCTCATCTGCCAGATATAATTCTGTCCTTGAAATGGGACGCTCAACAACTTCATATCCCAACTCCTTTGCAATCGTTATGGCAGTATTTCTTGTAATCCCTTCCAGTATCGAATCTGCTAACTGGGGCGTGTGAAGTTTTCCATTTCTAACCACAAAAATGTTCTCCCCAGAAGCTTCACTGACATTCCCATTCCTATCAAGCAGTATGGATTCATCGTATCCATTTCGCCTGCATTCTTGGGTAGCTAATACAGAATTAAGATAATTACCAGAAGCCTTTGCCATTGGAGGAATCGATTCATCGTCAATTCTTCTCCAAGAAGAAATACATGCAGAGATACCATCACCCTTGAAGTATTTTGCAAATGGGAAAATTATGATTGTCGTATGTGTTGGAGAATTCTTGGTTACATTTAGATCTATTCCATGTAGACCAACAAATGTTAATGGCCTTATGTAACACGATTGTCTTATAGAGTTTTTTCGAATTAATTCTGCAGTAGCTTTGCAAAGTTCATCAACAGAAAATCTTGTTGTAAAGGAATAGACATTAGCTGATTTATGGAGTCTTTCCATATGTTCCTTGAGTCTAAATATGTATAAATTGTCATCAGATGAATATGCTCGGATGCCTTCAAAGACTGCTGTTCCATAGTGAAGAGCATGTACAAAGATCGGAACTTTGGCCTCCTCCCATTTAAGATATTGTCCATCAAACCAGACAAAATCTACACCCTTATCCTTCATAATGGCAAATCAATTATTGGATAATAAAAGTATTCAAATATTGTGTATTGAGAACAATTAGAGAATACCTTCTGCCGGGAACTTCATTCCAAATATCTTGATAGTCTTATCTTTAGATTGTGCATATTTTTCTATAATTTTCCAATTTTCCACAATTATATTTGCAACGTTCCTTGGCACCATATTTTGCCATGATTCTGTCGAAGATTCACCAACTTTATTTCTATTATTTTGACTAAGGTTAACTTTATGATTTGAATGATCCATATCATTTTTCAAATTTATGTTAAACTCATCCTTACCTAGTTTTTCTAAAGCTTCTCGGTACAATAATCCTTTCACATCCGATGAAGATATTTCGAGCCGTTTTGCCTTTATGGGGTGGAGATTATAGAATCGCAAAGCTATCCTTTCAGCCTTATCACCTGTATACGAAATGAATCGGTCTTCTTCTATGTCACGCAAGATTCCACTTCGCAGAGACCATGAAAATGGTGAAAAAATTGGTGGAAGATATTTAATGAAAGGAGATATGAACTTGTAATTAGGCAAAATTTCTATATTATTCTGATCTTTGAACAAGCCTAGTAGCATCTTTTTTCTTAATTCGTAGGAAAATGGAAAGGTTCTTGTATTTACTTCTCTGCCTTGCTTTAGAAAAACTACTGGGAAAACATAAACATGATAATCTCTAGCTAATTGAGAGATTATTCTCTCATGGGAATAGGTGACTGGATTTAAATGGGCAAGATAAAGAGCTGCAATTTTTTCCAATTATAAAGCTGAAGCTGAAGAGATATAATAACAAAAAGTAAGGAGAAAGCTCCTATGCTTTCTTTACTTCAATTTCTATTGTAGAGACATTCCTTGTTCTGCCATCTTCTGCTTGTAGTGTTTCTGATCCAATCCTGACGTCGCCTATTGCATACCCAGCATTTTCCATTCTCTTTAGGATTATCTGTGAAACATCGACTGCTCTTCCAATGCTCAACCCTCTGGCCTTTATGGTGACTGATGGTTGATTTGCTAGTTGAATGAGTGTAGATGTCACATATGCCATCAGAGGTTTCTTACCTATGTATATAGAATCGCGGGGTCCATCTCTTTGTGGTTGTGTATTTTGTTGTACTTCAGACATGAAAACCGTTAGTCAAAAGGATAATTTAAATCTAAAAGACAGTACCCGATACGAAAAAAAGCCAGATCTCATATTGAATCGTGTTCATCTATTCTCCAATTATGACAAAAATCGTAACTCAAATGTAAGAATAGGACTCAAACGTCCATCTCACGGTTATATATTTGGCTTGCAATTGTACTATTAATTTATGAAGAAAAACTTCAAGGATGAAACCAACCCAGAAGATAAATCACATGAATCAATTACGGATAAAGATTCTAATTTACAAAATGAAGAGTTAGCCCCAGAAATTCCGAAAGAGGACAACAATGGGCCAATAAACTCGGAAAAAAAATTTAGGAGAACAAATTCAAATGTCAAGATAGAAGATTATGACTTGATAGTAAACAGCCTAAGAGACGCGAGCACTTCATTCAAGGATGTTATTTTTTCTCTTTCCAAAAAAGCTCAAGAAATTAGAGATAAGGCCGAAGAAACATTCATAGTGGGAGCTAAGAGGGATGCAAGAGATATCCAGGCACTTGGCGGCTATGTAGAAAACGTGATCAAGGGTTTTGAAGATACGATGTCAGAAATTAAAATGAGAAATTATGGCGACGAAGAAAAGCTACTTAAAGGCTACAAGAAGCTACTCGAAGAGCAAATTAATCTCATTAATGCAAGAATAGAACTGGTAAAGAGACTTAAATCAAGATAATTATGATATTTTATAGAGATTTTATTTACCATAAAATAAGATTACCATATTCATCAACGATTTACCGATTCTTAGAAACAATACTTTACCATGAGGTATTTTTTTATTTTCTTTATTAAGAATATTTAAGTGCATGCACATATCAGTACTAGAAAACATGACATCAATATTCGATGACATAAATCGGAGTAGCCTATCGATTGCATTATCAGTCTCTGCTATTTTTTCATTCTTTATGATTATTGACTATTTTGAATATAATATAGCATTTGCCCTATTTCACGAAAACCCAATAATTCCAATTGCTGTCGAATCAGAGTTTCTTACTTATGACGATATTATTACTGGATTTAGCATGAAATATCCTCAGGATTGGGATAGAGCACAACACATTGACAAATCGGTTACATTCCACGCTCCAAGGGAGATTAATTCTGATACAAATCCAGCAGATCTTGGTATTATGGTGATGCAAGTAGGATCAAATACTACACTTTCTTCCATAACACAGAATCAACTCAACACCCTAAAGAAACTATACCCGGACTTTCAAATTCAAGAATCGGTTGAAACAGTTTTTGTGGGGCATCCGGCGCATATGATTATCTTTACGGCAACCGATAACACACAAAATATGCGAAAAGCAATGCAGATCTGGTTTAAGGAAGATACCAAAGCATTTTTGGTAACTTATAAATCAGATAATGAGAG
>JAICQW010000309.1 GCA_025937665.1 Nitrososphaeraceae archaeon
AGGAAATATACTGGGACGAAATTCCCGTAAACTTTCTATGTCAATCGTTCAGCAAAGTAAACGTAAATTGAATTCCTATTGAGCATTGATAAACGGATCTCGGAAGCGCTCCCATGTATATGCAATATGTAAATGAAGTCCCTAATTTATATTGAAGAAGGAAATGTAGTAAAATCATATAGCACACTCATGTCAGGTTAGATGCCACTGACTTACTGATGATGATGATAGTAACGGCGTAAAAATTACACTCTTATATGCAAAGAACAAGTCCAGTAGGATTGTTCGTACTTGAGATAGAGCAGTTCCTATAGAGTGACATTTGGGTGCCTCTCTTCTAAATACTGACACTTATAGCCTACATGTTGGTGATTAATAGGCTAATGAAACTGCTTTTTACTATAATGTTCACAATACGATCGATATAACATGAGTACTGAGAATGAGGAGGCTGCCTCAACAAGGGTTGTAAGGAAAAACGAGAAGTTTAATGTTCCCGATCAAACTGAAAAAGAGGAAGCCGAAACACATGAAAATGCTCCCGTAGAAAATTTAGCAGAGGACGAGGAGATTAAAAGGAAAAGAAAAATCTAGTCTTCACCTGCTGTAGGGTGTGATAAATAAACCTAATGCAGTAGAGGTGGTTTAAATTCAACCACTTACCGTCTCCTGGTATTGAAATTTGGATTCGTCCTAGGTGGAGGAGGATTATCATTCTCGTGGCCAGGATGTGATTTGAGGTGATGCCAATATCCCGAATTTGTGACTGCTGTTTTACAAACAGGACAATTGGCATATCCACATTTGTGATATCCTACATAGTTAGGATGGATTGTTTGGTTACAGTCCTTACATTTGTTGCTATTTTGCAAAATACTCAATATCCATTAGTATTATGCGTAATTAAGGTATTTGCTGTTTCTACATTCTTAGTAATACGTTATACATAATCCAGCTGCAGGCACGAACCTAAGACCCAACGAATGGATTTCATAATGAACTTCCTTTTTGGAATTAGTCTTATTCTTGATTTTCAAAACACATAACAATATATAGAGATAGAGAAGAAGAGGTCACTTGAAACGAAAAAAAGGGGGTATTCCTTCTGAAGATAAAGCATTTGTTGCCAGAACTGTGAAGATAGCAGATAAGCTCAGCCAAATCCTACAAAAAGATAGTCCAAATGAATACATTTCTCTTGTGGCATTGTCGGTAGTTTACAAAGCAGCAGTACTTGCAATATGCAAATCATATTGGGAATACTCCGATAAAATTACAGAGAAAGAAAAGGATAAAGCAGCAAAAAGAACAAGAGCATTATTGAAGTCAGCATTTAAGCTGTTACAGAAAACGAAGTCAGAAATCGAATCAGATGCTAAAATGTATAAAATCAAATTGAATAAAAGAAACAAACATCAACAATAAATGGCAAAAGGTCTATTCTTTTCCAGCTGCAATTTTCCGTTTTAACAGAGGCAAAAGCAAAGATCATTAAGAACACATTCACCATCGAAGATAACTGCCAAAGGTTTATTCCTCGAATCATGTAGTACCAAAATTGTCTAATCATTCCAATTGTGTTGATCTACGATAATAACGCATACTCATCTCCAGTTTATCTTACTCCATAACCTTTCGTGGAGATAATAAGTAAGTGTCGCTAATATACCAAATACTATCGCAATAGTCGATGTTTGGTATAGATTCCCTGTAAATACAAATGTTACT